>DATMYN010000176.1:0-5145 GCA_035560875.1 Longilinea sp.
GAGAAAATTTATTATGAGACTTATCCGTAGATGATGCAAACATCACTCTTGAAAGGTACAGGATGTTCCAAGAACTCGAAAAACAAAATTACACGAACGTCAAAGGCATATTTGCAGGAATAGATTATAGTATTTCATTACGTTCTTTATTGACCGGGAATAACCCGGGTCATATCTTTGTTGACAACCTAACCCATCCCAGAACCGTTTTTGCATTGACGGTAGATGGATATTTCTTGGCCGGTGAGTACAATGACCCGCTAATACGCAGCGAACTTAGCCAATTTTTACAAGGTCAGATCTTCACGGGTAAGATCTTTACCGGGACCGACTTTTGGATGATGCTGGCCATCCACCCTGCAGAATGGGAAACTTATCTGCCCGAGATCATCCCCACCCATGAAGCGGAGAAGGTCCACCGCTACCACTATACCTGCGATCATGTGGCCTTTGATGGACGGGCAGCCTTACCCGAAGGTTTTCAAGCCTATCCGCTGGTTGATATTCTCAGCGGTGCCGTAAAGGCCGAGATCCCGGAAGATCTGGAAGGTGAGGTCACCATCAGTGCCATGTGGGGATCGGTCGAGAAATACCTCCGCCAGGGGATGGGAATAGCGATTGTTCACGATCGACAAGTTGTCACGATTTGCCGGGCTGTATGCGCGACCAAAGATGTGCTGGAGATCGGCATCGATACCCTGCCCGCCTTTCGCCATCGCGGCCTGGCAGCCGCCGCTACGGTTGCCGCTGTAGAACAGGCTTTAGCCCACGGTTATCGTGAGGTCAGTTGGCAGTGCGATTATGACAATATTGGTTCGTGGAAAACAGCTAAAAAAGCCGGTTTTACCCGCGTGCATGAGTATGACTTCTTCGACTATATCTTCGATGTAGGCGATCAATTAGCTCAATTGGCGTACCGGGCGTATATGAATAACGATTACAAGAGATGTATCGAATATTATCAAAAAGCCTTCCCCTTGCAGCAAGAAAAACAACCCAGCGACTACTTTTTTATAGCTGCCGCTTATGCCAACCAGAGTGATAAAGCCAATACCCTACGCTATCTGCAAGAAGCAGCCAGGATCGGCTGGCATTCCGTTGAACGCACAATGAAAACACCGGTGTTCTCATTTTTATTCGGCACCAAAGAATGGGAAGATGTGATATCAAAAATCCGCGGCAACGCCTAGGAAGGATCATATGGATCAAACTCTCTGGATAACCCTCATTCTCGTCATTGTTATTTCCCTTATCCTGACCATCACCGGTATCAAAAAAGCGCCCGGCATCGGCATCCTGGTCTCGCTCGTTATTGTCGGTGTGTCGATATGGCTGCGGCATACGAATTTTGCCGCGATAGGTCTCGGTTGGCCATCCAGTTGGCCGGGTGTCATCCTGGGCGGTCTATTGCTGGGAACAGTCTTATCGCTTTTATCCATCATTCTGGTGGAACCCCTGATCGAAAAGATCACCAAGACCCCTCATGATGTCAGCGCAGTCGAAGGTGTACGCGGCAATTGGAAATCCCTGCTCGGATGGCTGGCCATGGTCTGGATCGTGGTGGCCTTGATCGAAGAGGGGTTGTATCGCGGCTTCTTGATGACCGAAATGTCTCGCCTGACCGGCACAGGCGTTCTTGGTCTGCTGATCACTTTGGTGGTTTCATCGGTGGTCTTTGGTCTGTCCCATTCTTACCAAGGCCGCAGCGGGACATGGAGTACAGGGATTATTGGAAGCTTATTGGGGGTAATCTTCATCCTCAGCGGGTTCAACTTGTGGTTAGCCATTTTTACCCATGGGTTCATCGACACCATTTCTTTGATCTTGATGTATTTCAAGGCGGATAAATGGTTGAACGGCTTGATCTGGAAGAAGACGGATTAAGAAAAAGTACTGGGATTCCGTCAAACCCTAAAGGTCCTGAGGACTTTTAGGGTTTGTTCTTTTTTGGAACAGCTTCGCTATAACAGCGGTTTTCTGACAGATCACCGATGAGAGGATGATCAAAGCCAGGCTGACCAGGAAATACGGTTGAAGAAAAGAGCTTTCGTGTAAGAAAAGATTACTCACCAACAGGCTGGTGAACGGCAGCACTAGCATCAAGGAGGCTACCGATGATATATCCACGTTTTGGATACGTGCTAACCGGTTAGCGCGTGTCCAACTAATGTAACCTAACCCGCTGAGCAACCCGCCCGAAGCGAATGCCACCCCAATCTCCCGCCAGGTGAGAGCCGGGATAAGCTCCAATTCGGTCAGGGATGGGAAACTGATCAACAGGATGCTCATGAAGATCCCCACCAGCAAAAACACCCCCTGCGATTCCTCATCCACGGTGCTGCTGTAGGCGCTGAATACGCCGTAGGCTACCCCGGCTGCCAGTCCCCACAGCAGGCCGGGCACATTGATGTGCAGGGAAGAAAAATCACCTTGGGTTGCCAGAACGACCACCGCCGCAAATCCTAAAATGATGCCGGTCATCTCAATGATTTGAATGACTCGATCACGCTTGCGGTTCTTGTTGAGTAACAATTCGGTGAAGATGATCGTGAAAATGACCCAGGTGTAATTCAAAATGGTGGTTTCAGAAATGCTGTCATAGGCACGTGAGCTTTGGTTGACCCCCACACAATACACCAAATACCCTAAAGGACTGATCAGAAAATAAGCAAGTTTGAATTTTACTTTCTTGAAAATGGATGACCCTTGGGCAACGAGCGTATAAACCATCAAAACAATAAAGGAAAAGATAAACGATACATTGAGCAGGATGAATTGGGAATTGATCGCCATCAAGCGACCCAAATACATTCCAAAACTCCACAAACAGATCGTGATCAGCGCAAATAACTTTGGGTTTCTCATCTCATCACAACATCATCCCCGGATAGTCTAATTTTTCCAAACAATCCAATCCATCTACCATGTAATACAATAAATAAATAATTTGACCTGACGGAGACATCAGACCTTAATGGTCTTGAAGACCTTTAGGATCTGAACCTTTTTGGTAGCCAATCCTGTTTACCAGTTTTGTTGGTATATCGTTAAAAGAAAATTGCGTTCTTAAAAATCCTCGTGCGCCGTGCGGGCGATGATCTCGTCCTGAAGCGCCTTGCTCAGGTCGCAGAAATAATCGCTGTAACCGGCTACACGCACGATTAGGCTGCGGTACTGCTCCGGGTTTTGTTGGGCAGCCAATAAAGTGGCGGCATCCACTACATTGAATTGGATGTGGTGACCATCCAGATTAAAGTACGTCCGTACAAGATGAACCAATTTATCCAAGCCTTCTTCGCCTGCCAATACCTGCGGCGTGAACTTTTGGTTCAACAAGGTTCCACCGGTACGTACCTGATCCATCTTGGCTACCGAGCGGACAGCCGCCGTCGGTCCATGCCTATCTGCCCCCTGCACCGGAGATACTCCTTCGGATAAAGGCATACCCGCTTTACGTCCATCCGGCATTGCCCCGGTGACCGAACCGAAGTAAATGTGACAGGTAGTCGGCAGCATGTTGATCTGATATTCACCGCCTTTTGTATTGGGACGCCCCACCACGGCATTATGGTAAGAATCAAAAACGCGTACCATCAAGCTGTCGGCGTATTCCTCATCGTTGCCGTATTTGGAGGTACGGTTGAGGAATAATTGGCGGGTGCGTTCATACCCCTCAAAATCCACGGATAAAATGGAAAGCAGTTCAGCCATGCTGAGGTTTTTCTGCTCGAATACGTGGTATTTAATCGAAGCCAATTCATCCGCCATACTGCCCAACCCAACCCCCTGGATGTAGGTCGTGTTATAGCGCGCCCCCCCATTGTGGTAATCCTTGCCGGTGGTAATGCAATCATCGGTCAGTAAGGATAAGAACGGGCACGGCAAATAATCAGCATACAACCTCTCGATCACATTATTGCCGCGGACTTTGATATCCACAAAATAATTTAGTTGTTTTTCGAATGCGCTGAAAAGGTCATCAAAGCTTGTAAAACCGGATGCTTCGCCGGTCTCCAAGCCGATCAATTTTCCAGTGCGAGGATCCACGCCGTTTTGCAGAGTGATCTCCAGAACTTTGGGCAGGTTGAAATATCCGGTGAGGTTATAGTTCTCTTTCCCGAATGCCCCCACTTCCACACAGCCGCTTGAGCCGCCGCAGCGGGCATCCACCACGCTCTTCCCCATTAGCATCAATTCCTGAGCGATCAGGTCAGCATTGAAGATCGAGGGTTGGCCGTAACCGGTGCGGATGATGCGGGCTGCGCGTTTGATGAACCGGTCGGGGTTCTTTTTACTCACCTGGATGGAAGCGGAAGGCTGGAGCAGGCGTAATTCTTCGACCACATCCAGTAGTAAATACGTTACCTCATTGACCCCATCCGAGCCATCCGGTCTTAATCCGCCCAAGTTGATCTGGGCAAAATCGGTATATGTCCCGCTCTCCGCCGCCGTCACGCCTACCTTGGGAGGGGCAGGTTGGTTGTTGAACTTCACCCAAAAACACTGCAGCAGTTCTTCAGCGCTTTCCCTGGTCAGGCTGCCGTCAGCCAGACCGCGTTCATAAAAAGGCAGTAAATGTTGGTCGAGACGTCCCGGGCAGTAGGCATCCCAGGTATTCAATTCGGTGGTCACGCCAAGATGCACAAACCAATAATATTGCAGTGCCTCATGCAATGTTGTGGGAGCATAGGCCGGGACTCTCCGGCAGACAGCTGCGATCTTTTTCAGGTCAGAACGCTGCTGTGGATCTCTCTCGGTGCTCGCTTTCACTTCGGCCAACTCGGCATATCGTTCGGCCAGGCGTATGATGGCATCTGCGCTGATGCGCATGGCTTTCAATTCTTCTTGCTTTCCATAAGCCGCGGAATCGGATAGGTAATCCAGGTTGGTTAGCTGTTCGTCGATGCGGGCAATGAAATCCAGCATACCCTGATGGTAGATCTTGTCATCCAATACCGTATGGCCCGGGGCGCGCTGCTCCATAAATTCGGTAAAGATCCCGGAATCATAAGCCTCTTTCCATTCCGGGGTCATTTCAGCGAATAATTTCTCACGCATCGACCGCCCTTTCCAAAAAGGGATCACAGTCTCTTCATAAGTTTTTCGGGCATCTGGGGTGACTTTAAAGGCGGTCTTTTCGCGGGA
>DATMYN010000177.1:0-3697 GCA_035560875.1 Longilinea sp.
CATTCGTAAAAGCGATCAAAATGAGCGCGACTAAAATCACGCCCGCCCAAAATACATTGATACCAATTTGATATAAATCGCGAACTTCACCAATCCAGTTAATTAGAATCAGGAGGGCCATTGCGCCTACATATAGCAAAAAGAAATATTTTAGAAAACGCAGCAAAAGCGTATACCACCTGGTTTTCGTATTCGGATTCTCCATTTTTATCCCCTTTCAGTACTTGTCAAATGTATCATCAGCTGTGAAACCAACAACCTGTTTTCAACAACTTTACAACCGCTTGATCAAGATCAGGCACGGATTATCTTCTCCCCAAATCTGGGTCAATTCTTCCATCGGCCGGAATCCCAGCGCCTCATAGAACGCGCGTGTGGCGGCATAGCCATCATCCGGGCGGGAGGGGCCCAAGGTTTTTACCTGGAAATATTCCACACCCTGGGTGGTCAGCCAAGCCTCAGCTTTCTCAACCAATACCCGCCCCACACCACCCCGGCGGATTTCCGGATAGACGCCCATCACCAGTAATTCGGCGGCAAAGGGAGTATGCTGTTTGACGGTGAGAAAACCGATCACTTTCTCTTCCCGCACTGCTAAAAAGGTGGGGGATTGATCGATGTCTTCGAGGTAATTCGTCAGGGCGGTTTCAATGCCAAACCAATCCGGCAGGGCGCGCAACACCGGTTCACATGCCGCTGACCGGTCGGTATAGGGTCCTTCGATAGTGATGGAGGTTTTATCCACTGGAACCTTCAAAAGCGAGGCTGCTTCCGTAATCCGAAACAGCCCCGCTTACACTTATGCCGTTTGGCTTTCCGATTGGATATCTGCCTTGGGAGGTTTGATGATGCCCTTGAGTGTAAGAGTGCTCAAGGCAAAGATCACACCATAAATGCCGAATATGACCAGATAACCGATCCCGGGTATATACCCGTTCAAGTGATCGGCGATCGGCCCGCCCATCCCGGCGCCGATCATACCCGCTCCGGCACCGGCCAGGTTGGATACACCCAAATATAACCCGGCTTTTTCTTTGTGTACCAGGCTGGTACCCATAGCCCAGTTGGTGGTTACAAACAACCCGGTAGAAAGTCCCAGGATGCCACCGGCTACAAATAAAACGACCAAATTTCCCGGCGCGAACACCGTGCTGATCAACACGGCAGTACCTAAAGCCGCCCCCCATCCGCTTATTGTGACGATCAACCGCTGGCCGAATTTATCTGCCAACCATCCGGCCGGAACGGCGGTCAATATCGTACATAATCCAACCACCATGATCAGGTTGCTGGTCAGCATGGTAGATTCTTCCACCGTGATCTGGAAGGAGTGCATGACGAAATAAACGGCGAAGGCCTGGATCGAGTTG
The DNA here is from genome assembly GCA_035560875.1 of Longilinea sp. Classification (GTDB taxonomy): domain Bacteria; phylum Chloroflexota; class Anaerolineae; order Anaerolineales; family Anaerolineaceae; genus DATMYN01. Next base: position 1,371 of record DATMYN010000177.1, read on the forward strand.
ATCGAGGTGAAGAACATCAAACGGTTCACCACCCACCAGTAGAAGCTGCGTTTATCACTCTCCACCTTGCCCAAGGTAGTCCGTATTCCGCCATAAACCCCGGCGAAGATGGCGACCAGCATGGCCACCAAACCGCCCAAACCGATCCCGACACACCAGGCAATATTCGTAGCTGCAAACAGGCTGGTGATCAAGCCCGCCAATCCGCCGATCACTGCCCCGGCTGCCAACCCGGCGGCCGCCCCGGCTAAAATCCCTACCAGCATACCGAGCACGCGCACCATGGTCGGACCGATCGGTTCGGTCGGCTTTTCGGTCAGGGGTTCTTCCTTGACCAACACCATGGTCAGCAGCATGATCAGCAGCAAACTGGCGCCGGTTGCCACCGCCGCCCATACAAATTGACCCGAACCGACCAGTTTGGCAATAGTGAGGGCTAAAATGATCAAGGGGAGCAATTCCATGATCGATTTCACGCCTGAGGCGACACCGCGTTTGTTTTCAGGCACCAGGTCAGGGATCAGGCCTTGCAGGGCACCATGAGAAATATTCGAGGAGAATTGGATCAACAAGCTCGCCGCCAGCAAGAACCAGTAGTTCCCCGACATGGCAATCAAGGTCAGGAAAACCAGATCGAGCATAACGCCGACAAAGATGAACGGCCGCCGGCGGCCAAACTTGGAGGTGGAGCGGTCACTCAACAAACCCATGGCCGGCTGCACCAGCATGGCAATGATCAAACCAGCCGTCCGCATTTCACCCAAGGCGGTATTCTTGATGTCTGGGCTGACAAACAAAGCCACCAGATAAGGCAAGAAAATACTGTTGACCGCATTGTTGCGGATATTCAACCCCATCCAAAACAGATTGATCGAGATATAGTCATACCAGCGCAGGACTTTTTTCATGGTGAAATCCTTTTCTGATCGAATTTCTATCCAAACCCTCAATTATTTCTCGTATCGATATGAATTATTCTACAGGATTATGCCAGATTGCAGTTAAGGAAATCGAGGACTTTTTTATTCCATTGTTCCGGATAACCATTACATGCCTGAACGTGTCCCACATCCGGTACCCGCCAGACCTGGGCAAAGGGGGCTGCCTTGAGCAGGTCGTCGATATCCGGCCCGTATTGATCCAGGTCGCCGTGGATGATAAATAACGGCCGCGGGGCGATCTTGCCCACCCAGCGTACCGGTTCATAGGCAAATAAGTTCACTCCCAAGCGCAGGGAAGTACCCACCACAGTCAGCCATGCCAGGAAGGGAGCCAGGAATTTGGGCAGCCCAATTTCCACAATATAGCCTTTCAAGGCACTGGTCAGGCGCGGAGGCGCACCGTCATCGACCACGGCATCCACCTCCGGGCAGATGGGGGCTGTCAGGATCGAGGTCATGCCCCCCATCGAGAAACCCATTAAGGCAACTTTGCGCATTCCGCATGCTTTTAGGTAAGCCACGGCGGCTAGCGCGTCCCTGCGTTCCAGGTAGCCAAAGGTGATCAGCTTGCCCTCACTGCGCGCGTGTCCGCGGAAATCGATCATCAATACCGTAAAACCGTTTTGGTGCAGCACTTGGGCGTGGTGCAGGTCCAGATCCATGCCGGTGCCGTGACCATGGAGGATCAGAACTGCCCGATCGGATCCTTTGACGGGCATAAACCAACCGGTGAGGGTCAAACCATCCGCTGTTTTGATCTTGACCGTTTCATATTCCAGACCAAATTCTTTCGGATCGTGCCGCTCTCCTTTATCCTTACGGCGGGTCAAGAGAAAAGAAAGCACAATGGAAAGAACAAGGGTAAGACCCAGCAGTACTGCCATGACGATGAGCATGATTTCCATATAGTTCTCCTAATTCCCTATTTGTGTGCACCACTTCTCCAAGGCAGCCAAAGTGCTTTCGGCAGCCTGGCGGGAAGGCACATCATGCACCACCAAGTAAAGACCTTGCGGCTGCAAAGTCTGCATGATTGAGTCGATTTCATCCAGCCGGCAGGTCACCTGCACCCCTTTGCCGGCTTTCTGGATACGCTGATATACCCACACCCAGCTTGAAAAGCAAGTATCGGAGGGCGGGGGGACAAACTGAACGGCATCCAACTCGGGGATCGCCAACAGCAGATCCAAATGGCGCAATGCCCCCGGACCATCCAAGTGATACATCGAATGGGTCAAAAAACGGCATTCCTGCTCCACCAGAGGCAGGAAGAATTCGGCAAACATAGGCGTGCTCACCAACCCGGAAAAATCATTGGAAGGAAGGTAATACTTGCCATCGGATAGAAGCGGTGTCCAGGTGGTACAGGGCTGATCGGCGCCGGTC
>DATMYN010000178.1:0-8741 GCA_035560875.1 Longilinea sp.
ACCGGCGGGTTAACTTCTTCTTAAAATTCCTTCCCATTGCCGGGTTCATCTATTTGGTCATGCCGGATTTTGTTTTAGGGCCATTGGATGATGTGTTTGTCATTTTCTTCACTTTCCTGGCCTTCTTAAAATTAAGCCCAAAGGATGTTGTGAATGAAGAAGAAGAGAAACTCCGTTCTGTTCCCAAGGGACCATCCAGGTTTGGAAAAAATCGGGAAGCGGATGTAATTGATGCTGATTATAAAGACAGCGAGGCAGGATCCACGGATATCGAACATCCAGAAGAGTAAAGGGGTAAACCTCATTCATCAAATTGTGTTATTCGTTTGGGTTCTGGTACAATGAGTGTATAACACAAAAAAGATAATCATTGGCTAAATAACCCGAATGAGGTGAATTATGGTCGTCCGAGGATGGGAAACGGTTAAGGTTCGCTACTGTAAAACAGCCGATTGTAATGTAGCGTTACAGGTGGAATTGTTATATCCCAATGATGTGCTACCCGATGGGGCACGCATCAATGGGGAGCGATGCTCTCACGGCAATGATTGCTTACGCATGGATGCCGGACGCTGCAAGTGGTCCGGACAGAATCCTGATTTCGATCCTTTTTTAGCTGAAGAGGAATTGGATAAACCAGCCTGAATTTATTGACCCGTTATCGATTCAAGGCCATAAAAGTCAGCCATGCAAACATTAGCCCAGTTCGTCGGGTCATTGGAAAGATCGCTCACGCCAAATTGACTTTGTAAAGCATTTATCGTCAAGTTTACATTTCCATTTGCTGCGGCAGTCTCCACCTGAGGCTGCCGTATGTCATAGGCGGTGGCATAGCTTTGACGGTCTTGGACGTATGAACGCAGGTTCCACGCCGCGCGGAGCGGATACGCGATCCCAATAAAAACAAAACAAAAAGAGCAAAGAGGAATCAGCCATCTGCGCTTGTATAACTCCGGGAGCCAGGCAGGTAGTCGGTACCCCCAATAACCGCCGAGGTAGGCAAACAATACAGTGATGATCCAGGCACCCATACCCCATGCCCTATCTTCCGGGTAGGCTCCTTCGACAAGAGAGAAGGGCACGCTTAGAGCCACGAATGCCAGATACACAAAAACAACCGGGATTATCATCTCAAAAAGGATCGAGCTCACTGAAGGTTTTTTATCGCCGTTTGGGATATGTCCATATCGGAGGAGAAGGACCAGAAATGCCAATTCACCGCTTACAACACACAGGGGGAGTAGATATCCCCGGATCTGATAGACCAGAAAATCGAATCCATATTGAAAAGCGTATAGCAATCCGCTGAGAATTCCCACATGGTTGGTCATTTGGCCGGCGCGAACCTGGTTACCGGGGGCAAGAGCCATAACCGCCAGACCCAACCCGGTCACCAGTAATAAGCCGGATAACAATAGAATGGCAGGTTTGTGCTTTTTCTTTTGAATGGCGATAGAGTAAAACCAGATCATACCTACTAAACCTGTTTGAACGGTTGCGGCGGATTCACTAAGCCCGGCTGCGAAAAAGGTGAGGACGACCGCCACGATTACTTCCCACAACACGAATTTTTTACCCCTTGAGAGCATTCGCCAGCACCACCAGGTCAGCCAGGTCCAAAAGACCATGGGCCAGCCATACGGGAACCCGCCGTTGACCCAATAAATGGTTTGAAAACGGTTGGGCATGATGAGTATTGAAATGCTTTCGATGATCACTGCGATCACGAGAGCAGCCAGAGCGGTGTTCGTAATCCCCATGCGTTGAAGAGCCAATCGAGCTAATAACCAAAATCCGAACAACCAGGCGATCATGAGGATAACTGGGAGGAAAAGTGTGTTTTCCGGAGCGCCTAATGAGGATAACCCAATCAGGAAGTGATCGGCATACCTGCCGGCCCATGTAAGGTAAATTTGTTGTTGGGCTCCCCAAAAACCATATTGGTGAAAAGAGGTGAGGTAACAAAAATCATCCGCCATTAAACGGATGAATTGGCTGACGTACAGGAATGTTCCTAATAAGACACTCCAGGCAAGCAGGAGTACCGTTAGAACCAAGCTTTTAACGGGTACTCTTTTCTTACCTGGAGTGGTTTGTTGCAAAGATTCCGTCACGCGATTACGTGTAGTTTTTTCCCAACAGCAGCGAAGGCATCCAGACCTTTTTGCAGGTCCTCGTGAGTGTGTGCGGCTGAGATCATTACCCGAATACGGGCTTTGCCACGTGGTACGGTGGGGAAGCCAAGTGACATGGCAAAGATCCCCAAGTCAAACAGATCACGGCTGAACTGCTGCGCCAGAGGGGCTTCACCGAGCATGACCGGAGTAATGGGGGTTTCAGAGGCGCCCGTATCGAACCCCAGGGTTTTCATTTCGGCTTTGAAATAGCGGGCATTTTCCCATAAGCGGTCAACCAGTTCGGTGGATTCTTCGAGTATATCCAACGCCGCAATACAGGCGGCTACATCCGCCGGGGTGGCAGCAGAACTGAATAGGAAAGGCCGGCCGCGTTGGCGCAGCCAATCTGTAATGACCTGTTTACCTGCAACCACGCCGCCCATTACACCAAATGCCTTTGACATGGTTCCGACCTCGACATCTACTTTTCCATGCAGACCGAAATGATCGACAATACCCCGGCCGCCGTGTCCGATCACGCCTTCGCCGTGGGCATCGTCCACCATCAGCATGGTATCCGTTTTTTCGGCCACTGCGTAGATCTTATCCAATGGGGCAATATCGCCATCCATACTGAATACGCCATCGGTAATGATCAAGCCACGGCGGTAATTGGAGGCATTTTCTTTGATCTTGAGGGCTAGATCATTGGCATCGGCGTGGGCAAAGCGTACGATGGATGCACCTGATAGCCGCGAACCGTCGATGATACTGGCATGGTTCAATTCATCCGAATAGATAATATCTTCCTTACCTACCAGGGCGGGGATAACCGCCAGATTGGCTGTGAAGCCGGATTGCAGGGTTATGGCTGATTCAACACCCTTGAATTTCGCCATCCGTTTTTCCAATTCAAGATGCAGGGCCATTGTGCCTGCAATCGAACGCACTGCACCAGGACCAACACCGTAGCGTTGCATGGCTTCTTGGGCGGCAGCCACCATCCGGGGATGATTGGCCAAACCGAGATAATTGTTGGAACAGAAATTTAACACTTTCTTACCATCCACAGTCAGCCAGGCGCCTTGCGCTGAACTGATCGTGCGGATACGGTTATATAAGCCAGCCTCTTTAAGTTGACCAATCTCTTCTTCGATCCAATTTAATCGATTTGACATTTTCACCTCGGGGGGATGTAGAAGTAAGTACTTCTAGCTCAATTATACTCTATGCTGGTTTCAGCTAAATAACCCAACTCCACTAAAACATCGCTTACCAAACCTGCTTTTCCTGATTTTAAGGTCGCAACGGTTGGGGATAGCACTTCGTTGATATACCGACCTGCCCGGGATTGCTGCAAGGCAGTCAGGATTTGGGGTTGGGATACCTTGAGGATCACAACCGATTCGATCTGGGATTGTACCCCTACTTTTTCCCACCGTTCCAGAGCTTCGATGAGAGTGGGTGGTATCGGGCCGGAGGAAAATTTCCGTAATATCGAGGTTATGTGGCTGATCTTCAACCCTTGTTTGGCTGCATTTTCCAAGGAAGATGGTGTTAACCGATAACGGTACCCATTTTCCTTTGAGGTTAACCATTGTGAGCAGCGAGCAAGAATATAACGGACGGCTCGGGGAGTGTTGCCTGGAACAACCAATAATCCATTGGGGGATACTCGTACCTTTCCTGTTTCCTCACTCGCAATGTTCGGAATTTTCTCTTTCCAGAGATCGACAGCCCATGCTGTGAACCGGAAGGCTTCCACCGGTTTATCCGGACCAGGGGCAGCCAGGTCACACCATCCCAGCCAATACAGCGGCTCCGTGATGAGGTAGCGGATATAAGCGCCGTCCACTTGATCCCAAGCCGATACGCCGCGCAGGTAAGTTTCACTCTCTGCCTGGCGGATGAACCAGGAATCATAATCTCCAGCCGGACGTTGAAAATCCGGCTGGGTTTCTTTTATATAATTCAGAAACGAGGTTAAATTCCACCAGGTAGTTTGGGGTATTTGCGATAAAACGTCCAAGATGGCAATCCTGGATTTCAGCGGATCGTTGACCCATTCTCCTTCACATATTAATCCCGGTACCAAATGCAGTTCATTAAAAGTGGTGCTCTTTTGCCAGGCTTGCCCGAGGATAGCCAGTGCTTCACCACAGGGAGCCTCCAAGAATTTGCGAGTCGCTTCGGGGATTGGAAGCCCCTTTTTATCGATAATACCTGCAGTATGCAAAAGCAGCTTTAAAACCGCCCATGGTATTCCGGATTCCTCATCCACTGAGACAACCGTCCCACTGCGTAAGCTTGCCAGCAATGTGCAAGCCTGATCCAATATTTTCGTTCCTGTTGGAAAGATGAAGGCACTCTCACCGGGGGAGGCAACCCGGCCGGGTGAATGGGATGCAGAATGACGCTGCGGTTTTAGGATTTCTTGGAATTCGTTGGGAATATATACATATTCTTGCGGGTCACTGCTCTCTTCACTAAAAAAAGCTCTCCCGATCAATGCCCGATACCACAACCATTCAGCCGGTGAGATTGGTTTTAGATCGGGACGTTCACGATCGCGTTTGGCTGCCCCCATCACCCGTACTTCACCAAACCGCCGGGTGAACAATGCCCATGGCATGTGACCGTTGGCATCCACAACTGCCTGGAGAGCAGTTTGAACCTGAGTGGGCAGCGCATCTACAATGTCCTGAACCAAGCCCGAAGAAGTGAGTACCAATGCCAAACGGTTTGCAGCTGCAAAGGCATCTGGTGCATCCAGATCAACCTTCCATGTCTCGGCAACGATCTGCAAAAAACCCAGGTCGTTTCCTTGCAGCGTTTGAAGTAGATCTGGCATTGGTATGAGAAATCCTCGTTATGTCCGGATATCAGCAGATAAATTATACCTTAGGACACGGTGCGGACTTATTGGGTCTGTTTGTTGGGGGATCGAATTACGGGATGGGTGTTACCAACCAGGTGTCGATGTCGCCGTCAGGAGGCAAGTCGAAAGAAAAGCCATATATGCCTTGAAATGTAAAATAGGTTATGGCACCGTTATGGATCTCTACACGTTGGACGATACGTTCCTCGTTGTAATCAAAACTGATCCAATAAGTTCCTTCGGGCAGATCGCCTAACACCATGTTCTCACGGTAATAATCATCTCCTGTCACGACCTGTGGTGCATAGGTATTAATGTTCCACAAATTTCCATAACGGTCTTGAACAGCAACTGCCATCGAGGAGAGAAGTGATCCATTAGAATTCATCATGCGGCCAACCAATAATCCATAGCCTGCCGGCGGCGTTATCCATAGTTCCGGATTACGGGTTGTGAATCCACCATTGAGATTTTCCAGCCGGACTTCAAAATGGAGGTGTGGGCCGGTGGTGTTACCGGTATTACCGACCCAACCCAGAATATCTCCCACTTCGACCGTTTGCCCGACCACGACATTGGTTTCTTCCATATGAGCATACACGGTGATCAACCTGCGCCCGTTGAAACCGAATTCATGACGGATAACCACCGCCTGGCCGTACGGGTCACTCGAGTCATACGTCCCGGACATCAACCCAAATCCAACCCAGGTTACCCGGCCGCCGGCTGTGGCGTGGATAGGTGTGCCCGTCGGGGCGTCAATATCAATACCGGTGTGGATGGCATCTCCCCCGGGGAATATATACCCATATCGGTAATCTGCCAAAGGCCAGTTCACCTCATCCACGCTGATGGCACGGACAAAATAGAAATGGTCGTGCGGTCCTAATGCCCAAGGGACCGGTTGCAGGGGAGGGCGCCAGGCTGGCAAGGAGTTAGAACTAGGTGTTGGGAAATCGATCACCAGCGGTCCTTCATCCGTAGGTTCAACCGTTGGGCTGACCGTGATCGTACCGCTTCTTAGGCTGCCACTGGCGATAACGGGTGTGTACGTGGCTTCTAAAGTCCTTGTTGGGGTAAGTTGGGTTGTTGCGGATGATAACTCGCCAGGGGAAGCCGGTGCACAAGCTGCCAGAAAAGCAGTGCTTAGCAAAAATACAATCAACAAAGAAGAAACGAGCTTGCTTTTCATGGAGATGGGGTGATAGACGGTGTTTGCGTGATTGTAGGTGTTTGGGTAATCGAAGGCGAAACCGTACGAGTGGGTGTACGCGTCGGCGTCATGTACGGCGTACGCGTTGGAGTATTTGTATAAGTTGGTACGGGCGTATAGGTATATAACGCTTCTGCCGGGTATAACTCACGCATCGCAGCCGTGTAGTCCAGGCTGTCGGCGAGCAAATATTGGTTGAAACGTGTAGCCGGATAATAGGAACGCCAGTTGGGCAGCGAGGGTAAACGGTCCCAGCCATAGGACCTGGAAATAGCCGTGAAATCGACCCAATATCCGGATGGTGCCGAGGATAATGGTTCGCCGCCTTCTTCGTAAGCAACCACATCACCCGAGATCCGGGCGTTTAGATCCCAAGGTAATGAGGAGAGTGGCATTCCTTGAGAACCATCTTGTTCAATGGCATGTAAGTAGATCCGCCAGTAGATGACACCATTATAATCTTCCCTGACCAGTACCATCCAATTCGCTTCAAGCGGGGCAGCGTTGACCGCAATCGCCCGACCGGAATATAACCAATTTTCCGCCATCCCCGGAGTGGGTGGTTCCGTCAGAGGGAGGTAAGCATTCTCAAGCGTTGCCAGAAAATCCCATCCGGTCAGGATACCAATACGATGACGGAGGGCGTTGAAGGCTTCGTCAACTCCATCCTGTAAAAAGGGATACGGTGCATTAACTTGATCAAGGCTGACCACCCCGGAACGCCCTGATGGAGGGGGCGAAAGCGTGATAATGGTTTGATACAACGGGGGGAATTCGGACTGGTTATCAGTGGTGATATAGCGATCCAACAATCCGGAGGTAGCGCCCGGTAGCCAGGAAATCCCGTAGGCCGGTCCAGTTAAAGGTGAAAAAGCCAGTGTCTGGGTGGCATCCGGGAATTGGTAGGCAATTAGAGAACTTTGGTTAGGCGCCTCAACCAGGCTGACAAGCCAGCCATCATCGCTGTTCCAGGCCGGCCAAGATCCCCCGGCGAATAAACCGCCGCCCATCTGGTTAAAGTCGTGGTTCCAGGTGTAAATGTTATCCGATCCATCCCGGTTGGAGGTCCATGCCAAAGTCGACCCATCCGGTGACCAAACGGGGTGGGTCTCCCGCGTATCCTCCGATTGGCTGACATTGACAAACCGATCTTCGCTTTCATCGAGCCGGGCTAACCAAATCTCCTCATCCCCGCTGCGTGTAGACATGAAAGCAATCTCACGTCCGTTCGGTGACCAGGCAGGAGAACAATCGATGGCCGCGTCGTCGGTCAGAACAATGGGCGGCTCGCTCATATCGATCAAAGATTGGATGGCGATCTCTAGGCTGTCATCCACATAGGTTTCGTACGCCAGCCATTGTCCATCCGGCGACCAGCTTGGAGAGCCATCATAGGCTTGGGTGGCAGTAACCGGGGTGATTAACCCACTTTCAAGATTCATAATGTAGATATCCCAAAACCCATTACCGCGAGAGGCAAAGGCGATACTTGTGCCGTCCGGACTGACAACCGGAGTGATATCATCCCAGGGAGTATTGGTAAGGCGTGTTAACGGCAGATAGAGCGGATGATAGGCAAAAAGGTGGTAATTATCTCCATCGCTCATCGAAACTATGAAAACACCTTGGTCATTAAGTATGTTTTGGGATGATTCGGGTTCGGGATCCGCTGCGTTTTGATTTGAATCATCAATTTGGACAGTTGCATCCGGGATTGCTGCCAGACTGTTCTGTTCTGATTGAGAGGGCACTGTGTTTTGAGAAGGGAAAATGACCGGCCAAAGGAAATAGCCGCCAACTATCACCCCAACAGATGCCAGCGTGATCAGGATGGGAAGGAGGATGCGCTTGGATGGAAGGGTTAGTTTAGTCATAAGATGCAATAACGAGTAGGTTGCAATAACAGTACCACATCTTCGATTGTAGCATCATAAAGGTTATTGAGGTTGGGCATCCAACAAGAGGAATGGGTCCACAGCCTGAAAGAGCTGGCTGATGCGCCAAATGCAGTAATTATTCATTTCCTCGGGAGTAGCGCTGGTATCGCGATGGGCGATGGTTGTAAAGCGGGCTCCTGAAGGTCCGTACCGGGTTTCAAGGTGCAAGTGCGGACCGCTCGATTCACCGGTATTACCGACCAAGCCGATCTCCTGGCCGGCGGTTACCACATCCCCGACCTGAAATTCAGGCGGGTTCTGCATATGACCATACAAGATATATAACGAACGTGAACCGGTCGTCACAAACACGGGAGAAGGACCGCTTTCCGGGCATGTCAGGCGTCCATCAGATGTCACGGTGGGCGCTGGTGTGGGGAGGCTAATGACAACCTGCCACTCCTCCGGAATATCACTGAGGAGTGTCTCGATCATGATCATATTGCCATAGGGTGTGCGGTTATTCACTACAGCCGCGACAGTGCCACCCAGGATGGCATGGATCGGTAATCCTTCGATCCCCACAATATCGCCGTAGCGGTAAAAACTCAGGTCGATCCCTTGGTGGCCATCATCCCAGGTGGGGTGGGCTTCCA
>DATMYN010000179.1:0-5355 GCA_035560875.1 Longilinea sp.
ATTAAGCCATGGCAACGCGATCAGTCCCTGATCCGTTTCTACACAGGGAAAGGAAATGCGATGGAACGTGCGATAATGTGCCCCCAATGTAACGCTCCGCTTACGCCGCACCCATTTGCTAACTCGGCGGTGTGTTCCTACTGCGGAGCAACCGTCCAATTGGATGTCTCTTCAATTTCAGCCGAACGCTTCCATGATTCCTACCGCGTCTGGAATTCCCCAACTTCTTACCCCTTTCCGGCCTGGCTCTCCATGGGTGACAGCCACTGGGCGGTCCATCAAATGATTGGCCAGGGTGACAGTTCGGACGTATACACCGCCCAGCGCGCCCGCTGGCCGACCGAGTTGGTGGTTGTAAAGACTTTACGCGACGAAAAAGATGCCGCTTTGTTGGAGAATGAATGGCGTACCATTCAAATACTCCTGGGTAGCCAGGCGCGCGGCGCTGATACTTTTTCGGCGTTGATGCCCCAGTCGGTCATCCACGGCAAGATCTCAGACGGGCAGTTTAATGGAAAACATGCCAGTATTTTCCGTTGGCAGAGCGGATTCCGCCATACGCTGGCCGATGTGATCAAGGTTTACCCTCAGGGCATCCCGCCCCGAGCCGTCATCTGGGTCTGGCGGCGCATCCTGGAGTCGCTTTCCTTCATTCATTCCTCCGGCATGGTGCACGGAGCGATCTTACCGGAGCATTTGCTTGTTCAGGGCAATGAACACGGTATTCGGTTGGTTGGATTCGGGTATGCTGGCAAAAAGGGAGATCGATTACCGGGTATCGTCAGGGAAAATCAAGGTTTTTACCCGGGCTCGGGTAAGTTCAAGCAGGTTCTATCCCCGCAATTGGATCTTTGCATGAGTGCTCGCTGCCTTTCGGTTGTACTAGGGGGTGATCCATCCGCACAGGTGTTGCCTGCGGCTGTGCCTGCACCGATCGCCTCCGTCATTATGCGTGTTGCCCGGTTGGATCCGGATGGAAAACCAGGTGAAGATGCCTGGTCTATCCGGGAGGAATTGGGACAGCTTGCAAAGGATGTATTTGGCCCCTCTCAGTTCATCCCGATCGTGATGCCCGATTAACGCATGCAGAAATCAATTAAGATTGGTCTGAACCAATAGAAGGAGAAAAATATGGGAACTGGAAATTACAGTCAAGCCGCCCATGAAGCGCTCTTGCGCGGGCGAACGGATATACCGGTTCAACAGGTTTTCCGGCAAAGCCAATGCCATGCCTTGATGAACCCTAAGGGGGTGCGCCTGCGCGAAAGCCGAGATAGCGCTGACCATCCAAAGTCCATCGGCATAGCGTTTGCTTTGGATGTCACCGGTTCGATGGGCGAGATCCCCCGCATCATGGCCACCCAGCAGCTCCCGGTTTTCATGAAGATCTTGCTGGACTGCAAATTACCGGATCCTCAGTTGTTGTTCGTCGCTGTGGGTGATGCTTTCAGTGACCGCGCTCCCCTCCAGGTCGGGCAATTCGAATCGACGGCTGAGCTGATGGATCAATGGTTAACTTGGTCCTTCCTGGAAGGCGGCGGGGGCGGCAGTGGTCAGGAATCCTATGAATTAGCCATGTATTTTCTCGCGATGCATACCGAAATGGACTGCATGGTGAAACGCAAGAAGCGCGGTTACTTGTTCATGACCGGCGACGAGAACCCATATCCTGTATTGTCTAAGAACATCGTAGATTCTGTGATCGGGGATACATTGAAAGAGGATATCCCTAGTAAAGAGGTGGTGGCGGAACTGCAGAAGTCCTTCACCCCATTTTTCCTAATCCCTGACCTGGGACGCGCCCGGCGCTGTGAACGGAACTGGCGCGACCTGATCGGCGATCATGTGATCTGCCTTGAGACCCCTGCCGATGTGTGCTATGCCGCTGCCGGGGCGATCTTGCTCAATGAGGGTTATGTGAAAGACCTCAAGGAATTGGCGGATCGGTTGGGTCAGACCGGTTTGGCGACCGACCGGACGAACGCCGTGGTTCGAGCTTTAACTCCATTTGCTGAGGTGGTTTTCAACCCATTCCATAAGCGCGGATGATCGTTAAACCTTCAATCGTCCTATCCATTGTTGTATTCCATGGATGGGACGATTTTTCAATCGATCGGAGAACAGCCTGGTGCAAGCCTATATCATTGTTGATCTCGGTTTTGGAGATGCCGGGAAAGGCCTGGTAACCGATTTCCTCGTCCGCCGGACGGGCGCGGACCTGGTGGTGCGCTATAACGGCGGGGCGCAGGCCGGACACAATGTGGTAACCCCAGATGGCCGCCACCATACTTTTGCCCAATTTGGTTCCGGGGCATTCCTTCCTGGCGTACGCACCTACCTGTCGCGCCATGTGATCGTCCACCCAACTGCTCTGCTCGTTGAGGGTGATACGCTTGCGACCAAAGGCGTACCGGATGTGTATCAGCGCTTGCGCATCAGCGAAGATGCCCTGGTCATAACACCTTATCATCAGGCTGCCAACCGCATCCGTGAGCTGCTGCGCGGGGATGCCCGCCATGGAAGTTGCGGTGTCGGGGTGGGCGAAACTGTGGAACATGCCCTTGCCCATCCGGAAGACTGCATACGGGCGGGCGACTTGAACCGCCCGGCTGAACTGCGCCATAAGCTTACTCGCATCCGAGATCATAAATGGACGGAACTCAGATCGATCATGACCGGGAGTATGGCGTCGCCGTCGATTGCCCGTGAAATGCGCATTTATGAGGATATAGGGGTTATCGATGCCTGGATTGGCTTGGTTGCCCGCATAGCCAGCCTGGGACTTGTTGTTCCCGATTCGGTCCTGGAAACATGGCTGAAAAGTTCGAACTCGGTGGTCTTTGAAGGCGCCCAGGGTGTGCTGCTGGATGCCGAAGCGGGGTTCCATCCCTACACTACCTGGTCGGATTGCACTACCGCCAATGCCTTGGCTATCCTTTCTCAAATGGTGCCCGGGGTTTCAGTAAAGCGGGTGGGAGTAATGCGCGCCTATATGGTGCGCCACGGACCAGGCCCGCTGCCAACGGAGACCCGTGAACTTGAGGGATTTATCACGGAACATAACCAATACGGCGACTGGCAAAGGGCGGTGCGGTATGGGTGGTTGGATGCTGTTCTGCTGCGATATGCCCTGGCCCTCACCGGCGGGGTGGATTCGATCGCCTTAACCCATTTGGATCTGCTGCCCAAATTAAAGACCTTCAAATTTGCAATAGGTTATGAGGGCTATCGCAATTTGGACGGGACGGCTGTTGATAGGGGACTCCTTTCCAAGAATCCCTTGCAGTTCCTTGATCAACGTGGCTTGGATCCAAAATATCGGGCGCGCATGACCGACCTCCTGATGCGGGTAACCCCGTGTCTGGATAGTTGCGAACCGGATGAATTAAAAGTAATTGGCATGGTGGGGGCGTTGATCGGAAAACCGGTGGAGATGATCTCAAGTGGACCGAGCGCAGATCAGGTAAAAGTGATAAACCCCACGGTATAACCAGGTTGGATTTTCATTACTTCAATAATTGATTAATCAGGTGGTGCTATAATATTCCCCATTCAAGGAGGAGAAAAATGAACAATACAGTCATCATCATCTGTCATGACGGCATGGGGGATGCTCCACTTGAGCTGCGCCATACCTTGATCGGAAAATTTCTCTCCCTTACAATCGAGTCGGGAGACCTGCCTGCCAAGATCCTCTTCTATACCGATGGGGTCAAATTGGTTTGCCAGGGGTCGCCGGTGATCGATCAATTGAAGGAAATCGAAAAAAGAGGCACGGAACTGGTGATCTGCCAGACATGTTTGAACTTTTTTGGCTTGGCTGATACAGTGGCTGTGGGGGTTGTGGGTGGTATGGGTGATATTTTAACCGCCATCCAGCAGGCTGATAAAGTTGTTACCCTTTAACTTGTTTATGCATTTGTAAAGTAAGAATTGCGGATCTTATGCTCACTTTTCGGGTTATATGTATTGAACCTGCATGAACGTGGGTTTTCAGCTCATATATGTTGACATGAGTTTGATTTTGAGTAAGATTAACCTATCATCAGAATTCGATAATTGGAGGAATAAAATGAAAGAGACTTTTAAAGTAACCACCAAAACCATAGTCGCGGCAGGCATTGGCGCAGCACTCTTTATGCTCTTATTCATGTATGTCAAAATTCCGTCATGGGTTCCTGAAACCCAATTCCAAACCGCATATGGTCTAAGTGCTTTCTTCGGTGCCCTGTTTGGCCCCATCGCTGCCGGTTTGATGGCCTTCATCGGACACGCTCTCAGTGACGCCATCCAGTACGGTTCCCCCTGGTGGAGCTGGGTGATCGCCAGTGGTGTCGCCAGCTTCATCTTTGGCCTGGCTTTCAAGAAGACCCGTGTCGAAGAAGGCGAATTCAAGTTCAAAGATATCCTTAAATTCAACCTTTACCAGATCGTCGGCAACGCCATTGCTTGGCTGGTTGTTGCTCCTGTCTTGGATATCGTCATTTACGCCGAACCCGCCAACCTGGTCTTTACCCAGGGAGCAGTGGCCTGTCTGATGAACATCATCAGCGCCGGTGTCATCGGAACCCTGCTGCTGATTGCTTACGCTGCCACCCGCACCAAAAAGGGCAGCCTCAGCAAAGCCGAATAGAGTAAAGCGTTTCACAAAAATAATGAGCCGGGATTCAGAGATGGATCCCGGTTTCTTGTATTTTAGGGTATTCTCCTCAACCGCTGAACACAAATCCCCTAGACAGGGTAAAATAGGACAAAATCCACGCACGCAGGAAAAAGCATGGGCAAAACCCCCATCATCGAATTCGATAACTTCACATTCCAGTATTACAGTCAAGCTGAACCTACTCTGCATGAGATCAACCTGACCATCCATCAAGGTGAGAAGGTATTGATCGTTGGCCCAAGTGGCAGCGGCAAGAGTACCCTCGGTCACTGCTTGAATGGTCTTATCCCTTTTTATTACAAGGGAAACAGCAGTGGCAGCCTAAAGATCAAGGGACAGGAGACAAAAGACCTCGACGTCTTCACACTTTCCAAGATCGTTGGCACCGTCCTTCAGGATTCTGATGGGCAATTTGTGGGTTTGACCGTCGGCGAGGATATCGCCTTCGCCATGGAAAATGACTGTGTTCCTTTGACCGAGATGAAGGAACGCGTGCAAAAGGTGGCTGGGATGGTCGACATGGACCATTTCATCACCTCCTCTCCATACGAACTCTCCGGTGGGCAGAAGCAGCGCACCGCCCTCGCCGGGGTGTTGATCGACGACGTTGACATTCTACTCTTCGATGAACCGCTGGCCAATCTTGACCCCGCAACCGGCAAGACTGCCATCGAGATCATCGATGACATCCA
>DATMYN010000180.1:0-2455 GCA_035560875.1 Longilinea sp.
TTTTGGCGTAACTGTGCCGTACTGGTGGTGAGGGTTACCGAGAGTAAGGTGCCATCCGGTACACCGCTAATGCCGGCAGCCACACGCGGTGTGGCCGGGTCATTATCGAAATCACGCCATCCAATCTGCTCCAACAAGGTCGCCCCGGCTTCTGCATCATACGGCCAGGCGGCCAGATCGCTAAGGTAAAGGGGATGAGAAGGGGGCAGATAGCCATTGGCTACCTGGGTAAGGTTATTATAGAGGCGCGTAACCATATCGGCCCGGTCCAGACAGTAAGCGAAAGCCTGGCGGGTACGCACATCGCCAAAGATATTAGCCCTATCGACGCCAAAGGGATTAAAGCCGTCATCGTAGGCGGCGGGAACAATACCGAAATCCAAGGTTTCCCAACCCGGGCCTAAGCCGCGGTATACCAAAATGTCGCCATTCAATTCAAGATCACGTACTGTTTGAGGTTGGTCTTCAAGGTAGCTGTACTGGTCGACGATATCACATTCTCCGGCTAACAAAGCCGCCAGGTTGGTATCAGATTGCTCACCCAGGAAACGGAAAACCAGGGTGTCGAAGTAGGGTAAGCCTTCACCAGCACGGAAATAAGCAGGGTTCTTCACCATACGGATATGGTCGCCAGTCGTCCATTCATCGATCACATAAGGGCCCCAACCTAACGGGGTCTGGGTGGTTAAAGCACTGGTCAACAGATCAGCAGCGGTGAGGCTGCTTAATTGATGCTGAGGTAAGGGAACCCAGTAATAATCACCCAGGCTAGTGGTAAGGTACCCGGGAATACCGGTCCATTGAATAGTGAGGTCATCGATGGCTGTATAGGAAGCCGTGCGTTGAATGGCTGTCTTGGTAACCGGGGTATCCGGATCAGCAGAGACCTGGAAGGAATACACCGAATCGGCAGCCGTGAGCGGGGTGCCGTCAGACCAGTTTATTCCGGGTTGTAGGGTGTAGGTGGCTACCATCTGATCCAGCGTTAAGGGGGTAACACCATCCCAGGTAATGGCGCAACTTTGATCGGTGCATCCGCTGGGGAATACCGTAACCCCTTCCGCTAAGGCGACCGCGTTCCCATCAATGTTAGCCACTATCTCACCGGATTGTACTTCAACCGGCTGAAGTACCGCTCCGCCGTTATCCAGGGAGGGGATAGAATTGAGGATCACGGGCTGGGCGGTGAAATTTCGGTAATCGATCGGGCCGTCGTAAAGCGCTTCCAACACCGACCACATCGACCGGCTTGAATTACCATACATGTACAGTGAAGAAGGTTCCTGCCCAAGGCAAATGGTGAGTAAGCGCGGTTCAGGGGTGGCTGTGGCGGTTGGACCGGGGGTCGCTTCGGGAGTGGTAGAGGCAGAACTACCGCCCTGGCAAGCCGAAAGCGCCAGGCAGATGGTCAAGATCAAAATAAACAAACGGGTTGAGTGTGGCCGCATAAGGTCTCCTTTATCAGGTAAACCTTATTATAACGTATACCTTGAAGGGGTAAATTTATTAGGCTGCGGCTATTTTGACCGGTATTATAAAAACCCATCCCTGATCAACCAAATTTGGGATGGGTTTTTAACCAAAATTTCGAAGGAGACCTATTTTTCGATCTGCAGGAATTCGACCGGAGCGCCGTTCTCGACGATAAAAGCCACGCGCACACCTTCTGAGGGTGAATTGGGGGCAATAAGGAGTTCTTTTCCGGCAATGGCGGCTTCCAGGTCGGGCACCTCGAAGGCGATATGAGGGACCTGCTGGACCAAGGCGGGCTGATTGGTGGTTTCATCAAACCGCAGCCATTCGATCCCAAAGGCGCTGGTCTCAAAACCGGAGACATACATCCCAAATTGGGGCAGATAAACTTCTCCCGGTTTGATTTCCATGGTGGGGATGCCAATGTGATGATAAGTATAGTTAGGTTGCATACAGTAATTACCAAATTCCCGGGATCAAGCGGTAACGGGTCTGCCTGGTGAATTCAAGGTATCCGGGCAGTTCAGCCTGCAATGTTTTATCTTCCAGTGCGGTACGCAATATCAAGAAAAAGACCATCACAGCCGCCGGAATGATCGCCCATACATTGGAAAACAAGAGCAGCATACCGGCAGTATTGAACAACATGCCTAAATATGCCGGGTGGCGGACGATGCGGTAAGGGCCGCCGGTGGCGACTTGATGACCGCGTTCTTCTTGAATACGGACGGTTACGGCAAAGTAAGCATTGTAGACCATCGACCAGGCAAAAGCTGTATCGCCAAGGGCTATCAAAAGGAAACCTGCAATCTTCCAGGGAATGCTTAAACCGATCGACCAGCCAAAACGGGCATCCAAACCGGCGACGATCAGGAGTATCAACCCCGGGATAGTGGCCCCTAAAGCGATGACCCGATCCCAGGGCTTGGTGTTCTTATTGATCTGACTGCGTTCGGCGACGAGATCTTTATGATGCGGAAGG
>DATMYN010000181.1:0-5046 GCA_035560875.1 Longilinea sp.
TCACTTGCTTTACTTGCTTTCCGGTTTGGTTTCACCGGGTGCGGCCGGCGCTTGGGTGGTGGGGTCTTGAGGACCACAGCCATGCTGCGCCCACGGGGGTGTTTGGCTGTTCCATCCTTGATGGGCATACCAACGATGCCAGCCCCAAGGGCGGGGGAAGAAGACCAAGCGGATCAACCCGCCAACGATGAACAGAAAGAACAGAAAACCGAAGAGACGCCCGATAGCCATAAGACCAAACCCACCCCACATCATGGGATGCATGGCATAGCCATCACCAAAACCGCGTCCGTAACTTTCTGCGCCTTGCTGCAAATCTTCGGCTTGCGAAACGATCTCCGCATTATGTGCCGTGCCCAGCGCAAAACCGGCATATCCAGCCGCACTGGCGATAATGGCAACCAAT
The DNA here is from genome assembly GCA_035560875.1 of Longilinea sp. Taxonomy (GTDB): domain Bacteria; phylum Chloroflexota; class Anaerolineae; order Anaerolineales; family Anaerolineaceae; genus DATMYN01. The sequence goes on from DATMYN010000181.1 coordinate 407, forward strand.
ACGATCGCTCCGAGTACCCGTAAAATGATAGAACCTGTTTTTGACATTTTTTCTCCTTAGCTTGTCAGGCATTTGTTTGATAGTGTAAGGATAACAAGCGAATCTGGAGAAAATGTGGAGGGATACCGGAAGGATTGTGGAGGTTTACCGGGTTGGAAAAACTTACCTTACCTCCAAATGCATAATTCTTCAGTGAAATAATCCTATCTGCTTTTTATATTATCTTGCTATTTGCGCCCTAGTGATGCCACGCAATAAAAAGGTCAATGCCAATCCAGCCAAGAATCCGCCGATATGCGCTATGTAGGCAACGCCACCCGTATCGGCTGTGCTGACGATGGACCCGATACCGCTAAATAACTGCAGGACAATCCACAGGCCAATGACGATCAAGGCAGATACCTGGACGGTTCGCTGACCTTGTAACACTTTGATCTTGCCTTGTGGAAAAAGAATAATATACGCAGCCAGTACGCCGGCAATGGCTCCCGATGCGCCCAAATTCGGCACATCCGACCCGGTGCTGAAAATCAATTGTGCGAAAGTTGCCGCCAACCCACACACCAGATAAAAAAGAATAAATTTGATATGCCCAAAACGGTCTTCCACATTATCGCCGAATATCCATAAGTAAAGCATGTTGCCTCCCAAATGGACCCACCCGGCGTGCATGAACATGGAAGAAAATAGGGTCAGAAAATCACCGGTTGGGTTAGCAAGGAAACGGCTGGGGACAAATGCCCACTGCATAATAAAGGCATCACCACCGGTTAATTCGATAAAAAAGAACAGGACATTTAAAGCCACCAAACCATAGGTGACGTATGGGACCGTTCTACGAGAAGAATTGTCATCACCAATTGGGAACATAAAATCAAACTCCTCAGACCGTGACGGGTCTGTCACAGCCATTTATGATTGAAAGTTTAGAAATGCACACGTGCCGAATATGGATGCTATCCTCATTGAAAAAGTGGTAATTACTATACGCTTTCTGGAGAAAACCATTATAAGTTGATGATCTTCGTTTGTTCCTCTTCCCAAATTTGGAATTTATTTAGATCAGTTTTAATTTGGGTAGACATGAATCCAATAACTGCAGCATCATCGATATAACCAGCGAACGGTATCAGATCAGAGATCAAATCAAATGGTAAAACAAAGTAGATGACTGCTCCGACAACTGTCGCGATGGTAAACCAGGAAATATTGACATAGTCGTGGTGAAAATACGCTTTCATCATCCGAATAAGGGCTTTCACACTGAGCCAGATCTCTGCAAGCGGTCCGGGGTTTTTTTCTTGCTTTTTTGCCTTACGAATAGCCTCATCCAGTAATTGTTTCGATTTCTCCGGGTCTTTAAGGTAATCTTCCGCTTTAGATCTGGCTTTTTCAGCCGCTGAGGTAATAACACTATTAGGTTGGTTATCAGGCTTTTGCATTATCAAAGTATCTTCCTTTCTTGATAATAAAATCTCTTGTCGGTAATCGATTGAAGGCGATCAATACACGTTCCGTTTTTTCCCTTCGGTAAACCTTCCACAAGTTCCAAAGTGTATACCAGTGCTGCTGTATTACTGCCAAGATCCTCTTCCGCTCTCACCCACCACTTGGATATCAATTCATCTCACAGGCAGCGAAGAAATGCGATGACCTGCCATTGGAAAACCTTTTCCGACCCCTAATCAGAGCATTATTCCGTTGTTTTCCCGTCGAAATGTTCATTGTCCTTTTCAGCGTCAGCACGGGTATGGTGGATAACACCATCTTTGTGATTGGGCGGCGAATAGAGCGTATACAGCTTAAGCGGGGTATCACCAGTATTAATGATGTCGTGATTCGTCCCAACCGGGACAACCACTGCAAATCCAGCTCGATGTAATGGTTCCCGATAGGGAGAAGATAATCTTCCCTTCCGGGCTTGAGAAATGAGACCTTTCCGTCAGTTAAATCCTACACTAAACACATCCCGGGCACATCCATCCGCCGGGGAATGTTCCACTCCACCAGTTGGGGGAGTGTTATCAAAACACATTGAATAAGCAGGTAAAGGATCCCGCCTCACCAAGGGGGTTCGCGCACAGAAAGGTGATATAGCAATTATTTGCCCATCAAACGATTGACCACCACGGAAGGTGGTGGTCAATCGGATTCAACTCGTTTATCGAGGCGTAATATTTTGGATTAATGGCGTCTTCTGCCGGCTGTTACACCCAAAAGGAGGAATACGATCGCCACCCCAACCAAGAAACCAAGATTGTACGGGCTGCCATCGTTATGCACTTCGTACATCTGCACATTCGGATTGAAAAAGGAGATTGTCAGGGTGATCGGAGAAATTATCCCATGCCAGATTCCAAGCAGAACACTGGCAATATGGTTTTGTGCATCCGGGGTGTTGGCTAACGGGTTTGGCCCGGGTGCAAAAACCTGCAAACTAAAACCAGGCACATTGATCTGTCCATTAGGAGTAGGTGTTACTACGGGGGCGTCCGGGTCAGGTGTGCTGGTTTGGACAACCACAACGCTCGAATTACAACCAACGGATACAACAAGCATTGCGATCAATAGAACAAAAAGGATTAGTTTCTTCTTCATATTTTTCCTCGGGATGTGATTAATCAAACTTGAATACGAAACAAATTACTGATTTTCCGTTTACGTTTTAAAGGGTTGATCAGATTCTCCAGTCAAGAATTCGAGGGGGCGAGAATCCGCGGAAAATCTGATCATAGGTATATCCTACAACGAACACGCATCCACCCGCATCCATTGGAGGGGGAGTGTTCATCTCCGCCAGTTGGGGGAATTTTGTTTAGGCCTGCCATATAGCAGAATCAGATACATGTTTGATAATTCTTCAATTTCTAGATGTAGAATGAATTTAAAACTGTTGCTATATCAGGAAGCAAGCTGAAAGGAAGTTAATCTTATGCCACGAACACACGCAGACCAGAAAGAGAAAAGTGCCGCGGGCAATAACCCCGCCCTCAGTGCTGTGATAGAGAAGAACATTCGCACCATCATCCAACTTAAAACAAAAGCCACCCGTCAACGCAGTTTGGAAGGTCATATCGCCGATGCCATCACCTCCTTTTCGGGACGTATGATTTTCGCCTATATCCACATTGTCTGGTTTAGCATTTGGATCTTGCTCAACACCGGATGGTTTGGGTTGGCTGCCTTTGATCCTTTCCCGTATGGACTCCTGACCATGATCGTATCCCTGGAAGCCATCTTCCTTTCAACGTTCGTTCTCATCAGCCAAAACCGTCTGGCAGAAGAAACCGAAAAGCACGCCGACCTGGCTTTACAAATTGGGCTATTAACCGAACATGAATTAACGCGGGTTTTACAAATGTTGGATTCCATCCAAAAAAATTTGGGGATCATAGACCCGGAAAATAGCGAACTTATTGACCTGGAAATGGAAACAAGGCCGGAGGATGTACTGTCGGAAATCCATCGCCTTCAGGAAATTGAGCAAAACAAAAGATAACTCTATTGAACGCCGGAAGGGTTATGGGGGATATGGATCACTGGTATCCCGTCACAACACCTCCCGGCGGTTTTTATGTTAAAGCCGTGCTTACCCTTCAATATCCTTTTGACACTGCAGCCATTCGGGATCGCGTCCGAAGCCCAGACGGTTGAAAATGGACTGCATGGGTTTATTGGTTACAGCTGTGCAGGTCTTGAAGACCGGCAGATTCCGCTCTTTGGCAAAGGTAATGGCACGCACCATCAACGCCAGCCCGATCTGCCGGCCGCGGAATTCAGGTAGAGTGCCCATCAGGCTGCCCAGCAGTTCCTTACCCTGTGAATCGGGACCCAACTCGTGTAATGCAATATAGCGATCCCCCTGGGTGACGATGAAGAATGCATCCAGGTCGGTGGAGGGGTCTTGTAAACACATCTTTACCCAATCCTCATAGGGGAATACGGTGAACTCCTCATACTCGCTGGGGACATCCCGGCAAAGGGCTATGTACAATTCATAGGCTTTGCGGTCGCGCTGCGGGTCGCCTTCCAATGCGTGCATGGAGGTGATGGTAATCCCCTCGGTGTGTAATTTGGCTTCGATACCCGCATAAGGGGTGGGGTCAAACCCGGCTACATCCAGATGCACCGGCGTCTCGCGCCACACTTCTTTGAAACCGCGTTTTTGCATAAACGGGTAGCTTTGGATCTGGTTCTCCAAAATATCCGTGCGCAGTACACGTGGTTCAAAAGGTTGGATATCTTCCATCAAGCGGTCATACAGGGCTGTGCCAATGCCATGGTTACGGCAGGCGGCCGGCACCTCAATGTTGATGTAGAACTTCTGCGGGTGGTAATCATCCAGGCGGCGGCCGCGCGAGGCAGCCCCCACCACCTTGCCGTCTTCTTCAGCCACCCAGCGCTGAAAGGCGCATTTGGGGTCGCGGTTACGGTCAATTTCCCGCCAGGCGGCGGGGTCACGCGGCCAGGCTGGCCAGACAATATTCAAACCATTGCGGATCTCAACGATCGAGTCATAATCGGCGTTCGTAAAAGTACGAATGTTCAACTTGGTTATTCCTTAATAAAAAAATCGCAGGGCGTAACGCTCCTGCGATGAAACAGCATGGCTGGGCAGATCAAACAAGCCTGCCGGGAGG
>DATMYN010000182.1:0-4836 GCA_035560875.1 Longilinea sp.
GGTTAATATAATATAGGAAAAACGATCGATTTTTGTTTTTTCTGGGATCTCTGCCATTGAACAAACAACGAATTCATCTGCTTCTGGTACCATATCGGGTGTACAAAATTCAGGTCTATCATCCGATACAACAGTATGAAAACCAAGCCATTTGGCTAAATGAACCACTGTTTTTCCAACATGCCCCCCACCGATCACTAAAGCAACGGGTTTCGGTAAAACAGGTTCCACATACACCTCCACAGTACCACCACATACTCCGACATCCCCGCGCTGGGGATCGACTAAACTGTACGTCAAGTGACGTGTCTTGCCATCCTCAATTGCCTTTAAGGCTTCTTGGATCACTCGATTTTCAATTTCACCGCCGCCCACGGTTCCGGTGATCTTTCCATTTCCGTAAACGATCATTTTACTGGCTTCGTGCCGCGGGGCTGATCCGGTTGCTTCAATGATCGTACATAAAGCTCCAGGTTTATTACTTTCTTCTAATTCGACTACCTTTTGATAAATACTCATCTCAATCCTCCAGCAGTCCTAAAACTACCGGTAACAATTGTTTCTTTCGAGAGACAACTCCTTCAGCAATAAAAGTGCCATCAGCTTGCGGTTCATAAGGTAATTGATCAAGAATAGAAGGTGGATTAGAGATCAACAACCGGCTGGCGCCGCGAACTACATCGGTTACCATAAGCATGGCAAACCCCAAACCTTTATTCTCGCGGAGTTCTTCGAGAGCAGTTTTTAATGATTCCAGCTTTTCACTAACTTCATAAAGGTCGGTTACTTCTGCTTGAGCGATGGCGAATTGGTAGCGTCCGCCAGTGTACACTTTCATATCGGAAGATACTACATCCTTCGGTGTTCTCACCCCAAGCCCGGTTCCGGCAGAGATCACTTTATTTCCATAAGAAGCGATGGTTTCTTTTTCCAATGGACTTCCGGAAATAAATGCCCAACGTGCCAATCGTTCCGCAGCTTCTTTATCTCTTTTTGTAGTCGTAGGCGAAGTGAGGATCAACGTATCCGATAATAACCCAGCCAACATCATGCCAGCCAACTTTGGCGGAGCGCTTAATCCTGCATCTTCAATGATCTCCGAAATTAAGGTGCTGGTGCTGCCAACAATATCAACCGTAAACCGGATCGGCATATGTGTGGATGGATTACCCAACCTATGGTGGTCCAGGATCTCGATAAGTTCAGCTTCTTCCAAAGAAGCGATAGCTTGTTGAGCCTCATTATGATCAACTAGAACGACTTTTAACCTCGGGGGGTTTAAGAGGTCCCTCTGACGGCAAATCCCGGCATACTGTCCTTTATCATCCAATACCCAAAATTCGTCGCCTTCATCCCGTAAAATCCTGCGAATTGAATCTCGAATTCGACTCGAAGCAGTAAATTTTGGAACTTCAAGATCAGCAGCTTGCGCACATGGCAGGTCCAAGAAATCGCTGATCAACATCCCTTGTTTTTGGGGTTTTGGACCTACAAGACGGCTTAGGAAGTTGAAAAGGCTGCGTCCGGTTATTAGCCCAAACGGGGTCCCATCAGCATTGAGAATAGGTGCGATCCCGCCTGTTCGGCTGGCAATTGCCCAAGCATCTTTCAACGGCCGGTCGGGCGTTGTTGTATCCAACCGCCGCTTAACCGATTCAAACTTTGGAGAAGCATCGGTCAACAATTGAGGTGGTTCTAAACCAAGTGTCTTTAGCACCCAAGCGGTTTGAAGGTTTACTGCTCCAGCTCTTGCCGCAATCGTATCGACCTGGTCGCGCTCATGCAGCAGCCAGGCATAAGCCAAAGCGGCAGCAATAGAATCAGTATCTGGATTTACGTGCCCAACAACATAAACCGTCATTATTTATTCCTCAAAGCCCGCCAAACCTTTTCAGGGGTTATCGGATTAGCATCAATATTAATACCACAAGCATGAAAGACTGCATTTCCAACGGCTGGTGCAACCCCATCCAAAGGTATCTCAGCGGTTGCCTTTACGCCATAGGGATGAGAAGGTTCATAGGTTTGGATAAAAATGGTGTTCAGGGATGGCATCTCATTGGATCTGAAAATATGGTAATCATTAAAACTCTTATCGATTGAATTCCCATGGTCATCGTAGCGCATTTCTTCACAAACCGCATACCCTAAAGCTTGGGTCATTCCGCCTTCGATCTGACCGGAAGCAGTTAATGGATTGACAATGATGCCTGAATCGACGGCCATCAGTAACTTTTCTACCTTTACCTCTCCGGTTTCAATATCCACTACTACCTCCGCAAATTGCGCTGCGAAAGGTGGAGGAGAAACTGGTGAATAGAAGGAGGCGACCGCCATGATTTGCTCTTGATTGTTGTGATGAAGTGAGTCTAATGCAATATCACCCAACGAGACCGATTCCCCGGTCTTGTTAATGGCTTTACCTTCTTTGAGCAGAATATCATCCACCTTTGTTTTCAGCAGGGTAGCTGCCCGTACTTTGATCTGTTCGGCTACCTGCTGGGCTGCTTTCACCACCGCGGCGCCTGAAACATAGGTTGTGCTGGAAGCATATGCTCCCTTGTCGAAGGGGGTGAAATCGGTATCAGAGGAATACACAATGAAATCATCCAATGGTGCGCCTATCACTTCGGCAGCCATTTGGGCTAAAACTGTATCCGAGCCTGTACCCAGGTCGGTGGCGCCAATCAATAAATTGAATGACCCGTCATCATTCATCTTGATGCTGGCTGAGCCCATATCAAGATATGGGATGGCTGTCCCCTGCATCATCATGGATATACCAATTCCGCGCCTTAGGTAAGGTTTGCCTTTTATGGAGCGCCAAACAGGATCGTTGAATTTTTTATCCCATTCGATTGCTTTTTTACCCTGAGCGACACACTCTGCCAAACCAACTGTATTGATTGTCTCCGGTCGCGGCTCACGACCTTCGCTCCAGGATGTGCTAAATGGATGGAGTTCTCCGGAACGAAGAGCATTCTTTAACCTGAATTCGATTGGATCCAAGCCAAGTTCAGCGGCGATTTTTTCCATATGCCGTTCAACCGCCCAATAACCTTGCGGAACGCCATATCCGCGATAGGCACCCGCGGGTGGATGGTTGGTGTAAACAATATCAGCATAAAAGCGGATATTCGGGGATTTTCTGTACTTACCATCACCCACATATAATGCCATGGATTTATGCCCCGTATTCCCGGTGACCGTCAAAGCATGGCATCCGTACGCGCCGGTATCGCTGAGAGCGATCATCTCATTGGCGGTGATGGTCCCATCCAGTTTCACGCCTGTGCGCATCTTGATGATCATCGGATGGCGCGAACGTGAAGCAATGAATTCCTCTTCACGCGTGAATTCAATACATACCGGCCGGCCGGTGGCAATGGTCAAGTGAGCCGCCACATCTTCGATCAAAATTTCTTGTTTCCCACCAAACCCCCCGCCAATTCTAGGTTTGATCACCCGGATTCGTTTTACAGGTAACCCTAATACTGGCGCTAGTATCCTGCGGGCATGGAAAGGTACCTGGGTGCTGGTCCTGATGACCAAACGATCATCCTCATCCCAAAAGGTTACTGCCACATGAGGCTCAATATGAGCTTGTTGAACCTTGGGGACCTCATATTCAGCTTCGAAGATCCGGTCTGCCTCTGAAAAACCTTTATCAGGATCACCAATATCAATGCGGATCTCGGCAGCCAGGTTTTTCTTGGGATCACAGACTGCGAATGGTTTATATTCCGGTTCATCATGTAGAATGACGGCCCCAGGTTTCATCGCTTCACGCGGATCCAGTAAAATGGGCAGTTCTTCATATTCAACATCAATAAGGCTTAATGCTTTTTCTGCAATTTCAGGTGTTTCTGCGGCTACAAAAGCAACCCGGTCCCCAACAAAACGGACTTTATTATCCAGGCTGAACATATCTAATGGCCCAGGGATGGGATCGGATTGGCCGGCTGTAGAATAAACAACCCTGGGCAGATCTTTCCAAGTTAGGACGGCTGCAACCCCAGGTAAAGCTTTGGCCTTGGTTACATCGATCTTTTTAATTCGCGCATGCGCAACCGTACTATGCAAGATCTTTGCGGTCAACATGCCTTTGATATCGATATCACTGGTAAATGCAGGTTTCCCCTGTACCAATTTGATCGCATCAACTTTTGGCTCGGATTTCCCAACATTATGGTAATCATTGATCAGTTTTTGATCCGAAATTCCTTCGGAATGAATTTTAACTTCAACCTTGGGTGGGGCTTCTCCCCGTAATATAGCCGCGGCGCGTTGCACAGCTTGAACCGGCTTTTCATACCCGGTGCAGCGGCATAAAATAGCAGAAAGGGCTTCCCGAATTTCTTGCTCTGATGGCGTACGATTCTTTTCCAACAGGCTTTTTGAGGCTAATATCATAGCAGGGGTGCAAAATCCGCATTGGATAGCCCCAACCTCAATAAAAGCCTGCTGCAATACATGCAATCCCCTGGTAGGATTCCATCCCTTTTCAGGATGTTCACCAACATCTTCAATCGTCTGGATGGTATGACCATCAGCTTGCACGGCCAAAATCCGGCAGGAATTAACCGGTTTCCCATCAAACAAAATAGTACAGGCACCGCATTCACCCTCTTTGCAGCCGCCCCACTTTGCTCCAAAATATCCTTCTCGCCGTAGAACCGTTAATAAATTTTCCGATGGTTCAACGGAATATACCACGGGTATGTTATTGATCTTCACATGGATAACCATGGTTTATTCCTTTCCTGAGGATTGTGCGTTATTAATTAAACGGCGGGTCAGAACAGAACCTACATCTTGAAGATAGCTATCTGAAGC
>DATMYN010000183.1:0-2882 GCA_035560875.1 Longilinea sp.
GGCGTAGAACGATCGCGCTGCAATTTCCAACATACAGTGACCCATCAAGCCGACCAAATACCCTCGGGTTGTCCAAACCAAAATGCTGGTATCGGCGGGAGCAAAGCCGAACACAAATTGCAGCAAGGGTTGTAATCCAAACCCAAGGATGGCTGCGATCGGTAAGGTCAATCCGATCATCACCCTTAATGCCCGTGTGATCGTGCTTTGGAACTTTTCATACTCTCCCGTCGAGAATAATTCCGCCAGGGTTGGCAGCAGGGCTGTTCCTATGGCGGTTCCGATCAATGTTTCGGGCACTTGTTGGATCAGGTACCCGTAGGTTAGCGCAGTCACGGCGCCTTCCGAAAGGTAAGACGCGAAATTATCTCTGGCGATGAAGATCATTTGAATGAAGAACATCGTTAAAACACGCGGGCCTAATACCCGGATGACGGTTTGGATCTCAGGACTGCGAAAGTCGACTTTCGGCGTCCATTTGAATTTGAACTTTATCAAACCGGGAATTTGTATTCCAAGATGCAGAACCGCCCCTATGATGACCCCATAAACCAGACCCATTACACCTAAACCCATTCCTGGGATGGTAATGGGACCTAAGCTGGTACTGTGTGTTGGCGCCAAAACCAATGCGCCAAAAATCTGTCCGATATCATACAAAAGCGGAGCCAGGGCAGGCAGCAAGAAGTGTTGGTTGGCTTGTAAACCGGCAATCACAAGTCCGCTGATGGAGAAGACTAAAGTAGCCACCAGGTTTAAACGCATGAGAGTAATGACTACCTGCTGCTGCTCAACCGTAAAACCGGGCGCTACGAAAATTCGCACAATCGGATCGGCTAAGACCGCAACGACCACAGCGATGACGGCAGTGATGATAAAGGCCAGATTGGCTACCCGGCTGAACAGGTTCCAGGCTGCCGGACGGCCGTTGTTTGTGATCTGCTCGGTCAAGATCGGGATCAACGCGATCGCCAACGCCCCACCGGAAATTAGCATAAAGAGCATATCGGGAATATTGTTGGCTACATTGAAGGCATCCAATTCGGCGGATAACCCAAATTGTCGCCCAATGATCACCTGACGCAAAATTCCCAAACCTTTATCTAAAGCAAAAAAGATGGCTAAAAGGATTGATGCTCGCGTTAATTTTGATAGTTTCATTTTTATTCCTAGCCAAACCTCTCCAGTATTTCCATATGAAAAATACAAGAAAGTTTGGAATGAATTCCTGTAACAACAGGTTAAGTAATCCCCGGTCGATACTGTTGAAGGATTTTGTCAATGCTACCACAAGCTGCCGAGAATTGACAAATGCCATTTCGGGTATTATTATTGATAATGGTTTTCATTATCAATTCAAGGATTCATTCTATGCCGGATCAAACGACTACTTGGTTCTCCGCTCTCGAACGGTCAGGTTACCGCCTGACTAAACCCCGCAGGATAGTGACAGAGATCATCTCAACCAGTCACTATTCCTTGACCCCTTCCGATTTATTTTTGGATGCCCGGAAAAAATGTCCGAATCTTGGGCTTGTTACGGTTTACCGGACACTGGAAAAACTGGAGATGCTGGGGCTTGTTCAACGCGTACACCAACCCTGCGGATGTCATGCCTATATCGCTGCCGCCCAAGGTCATGAGCACCTGTTATTATGCACAACCTGTGGCAAAGCCGAATTCTTTAGCGGCGATCAACTCCAGCCTTTGTTCGACACGGTCGCCCAAAAATGCAGCTTTACGATCCAGGACCATTGGCTGCAGCTTTTCGGTACCTGCAAAGACTGCCAATCAAAAGGATAAGTTTTCCTTGAAGAAACACATTTTTATTGTTTTTATCATACTCACCGCCATCCTTCTGGCTGCCTGCCAACCTGCCGGGCAGGTTCCATCGGCGTCCCAAACCATCAATGTGGTTGCCGTGGAAACATTCCTGGCCGACATTGCTCAAAATGTCGCTGGAGATCGGTTTTCTGTCAGCAGCCTTATTCCATTAGGGTCCGACCCACATTCCTTTGAACCCACTCCCCAAGATGTAGCCGTAATGTCCGATGCAGATCTGTTGTTGATCAATGGCCGCGGTTTTGAGGAATGGTTGGATCCGATCACTTCCTCGCTCCCTGAAAGCGTCCGGATCATTGACTGCTCTGCTGGACTTGTGGCTCGAACCCCAAATGCAGGGGAGGCCTCCCTGTTGGACCCCGACCATACCCAAGGGGATCCTCATTTCTGGCTCGATCCGATCAGTGTCATCCAATACGTAAATAATATCCGCGATGCATTCATTGCCATGGACCCCCAAGCTGAAGCGGAATACCGTACCAATGCAGACGCCTATATTCAACAATTACGCGACCTGGATGCCTGGATTGCAGCCCAAGTCGCTCAAATCCCGCTTGAGGATCGCTATCTGGTGACCAACCATGAGAGCCTGGGTTATTTCGCCGACCAGTACGGCTTTCAGATCGTCGGAGCGATCATCCCATCCGTTTCCTCGGGCGCGTCACCTTCCGCCCAACAGGTAGCAGACCTGGTAGATCGAATTGAAGCTACCGGTGTGAGAGGGATCTTTTTAGAGACAGGCGCCAACCCGCAGTTAGCCGAACAGATTGCGGCCGAAGCCAATATTCAAAACATAACGGAATTATTTACCCATTCCATCACAGCACCCGAAGGCCTGGCGCCGTCTTATATCGGCATGATGCAGTACAATACCACTGCAATTGTGAACGCGTTGAAACCGTAATGAATAAAACCAAGATTTCCACCCAATCCTTTCCATTAGAGCCTGCCCGTTTGGAGCTTAAGAACGTCAGCGTTTCTTACCAAAACCAACAGGCACTGCAAAATGTATCTTTAGAGATCGCACATGGTGATCAGGT
>DATMYN010000184.1:0-3893 GCA_035560875.1 Longilinea sp.
TTCTTTTACTTTCACTGTTCGCTTTGTACCCGGAATAAACACGGTGTGACAGTGAGCGCAGTACACGAATTTTTTCCACAATTTTTGCATTCGGATGGCTTTGACGGCTACATCAAATCGGGGACGGTAATAGTTGAACAGCGACAAACCGATCACGACAATAATGATACCGAAAATGATCCCAAGGGAAGGTATTGTCTGATAGATGTACATGATCAAACCGGCAGCCACGAGCAAGAGGATCCCATACACAACTACCTGGATGGCCGGCCAAAAAACCAGCAAGGTATCAAAGCGCGACAGCTTCTCAGATTGAGCGATGATAGTGCGTGCATTCGTGGAGACTTTTTCACCGCTAAACCCGACCGTATGCGTTTTCTGGTCAGCATGGACGCGATTGGAGTTCACCATTGATTCGGTCGAACTTGTGTAATCTTTGAGGTTGCAGGTAGGGCAGGTTATTTTTGTTTCGGTTGTCTTGTTTTCCATAGTGATCCTTGGAGAAAGAGAGTATTAGATCGCCGATAAGCGATCCAGTTCTTCACGAGTAATAAGTTGATCGGTGGACGCTTTTATGCTGCATGAATACCTGGCTGTCACCTGACCGCGCCGGATGGATTCTTCAAGGCTGCGGTCTTCCAGCACCCGGCTGGTTAAGAATCCGACCGCCAGACCGTCCCCCGCACCGTTCGTGTCAATCACCGGTAGTTCGAGGGCCGGCGGAGGGAAGTATTGGATCCCGGCTTGGGTCCCCAGTGCGCAGCCTTTTGCGCCCATCCCGCTGATGACGACCAGACCGGGTTTTTGAGCCAGGAATTGTTCGACCAATGGCGCCGGGTCGGAAAAATTGGCCGCTGAGAAGAAGAGGTAATCGGCATAAGTAATAAAATCCGACCGGTACGGATCATGAATATCTGTGATGTCTTGGATATCACAGGCAATGGTTACCCCCAGGCGTTTCGCCAGAGGCAGCACCCGGCGTGCCCAATTAGGTATATTGAAGTGTGCCAGGCGGGCACCTTTTAATATCGGTTCGAAGCTGTCGAACGGCACGGGCAGATCCATGTGCGATTTGCCATCGTAAAAATTCTTTCGCCGTCCGTCAGAGTACATGAAATTAATCGAACGGGCTGTCCCTGCCGGATCGATGAATATGCCGCGGAGATCAACCCCATTACCCCCTAGTTTCCTCCCCACCAACTCGCCGGCCATGTCGTTACCAACCGCACCTATGAAACCGGTGCGCCAACCGAGTTGGGCATAACCGCGGACGGCATATCCGCCTGCCTGGCCGACATAATCGATATTGGAGGTGAAGTTGGCTTCGTGTTCAAAGTCGATATCTTGCCCGGGTATGTAAACATTGGTATCAACACCCGCATTTCCGATAACGACTACGTCCAAAGGTGAGGTCATTTAAATTGATCCATCATCATATTTCCGGTTCCAGGTAGCGGAGCCGGGAAGTAATTGTACTGCGAACAGACCGGATTGTGTTAGTTTCGCCCGGCCGCGATAAAGATTTTCTGGGCAGTTTGTGTTATCCAGGGGTTTGATCGACTTGGGGAGACTGTTCCCCAATGGATCAGACTTTTCCCCGATATACTCCGCTCCGTCACCGTCCACCATTTGTGATCAGCCGGCCACCCCCCGTCCGGCAAGCGGCGCGATTCCAACCAATCCAAAGCCAATTGACAACGGGGGTCGCTGATGCGACCCATTTCGGCCACTACCAAAAGACCGGTGAGGGCGCTGTAATGCCAATACCAGGGGTACGTCATGCGTAGAAATACATCACCGGCTGGTTGACCGGTGGAAAGGCGTAAATAAAGCTGCCGTTTCAAGAAATGCTCTGCCGTACGTTCAGCCGCTGCCAAAGCTTTGGTATCGCCGCTTGCTTTTCCATAGGCATATAACGCCCGCATGGGCAGCCAGCTCTCATGAAAGGAACTGTGAGAGGCGTTAGGATGTTTATCGCAATTCCAACCACCATCCGGCCACTGCCACTTGATCAGGTTGCCGGCAAGGTCTTCACAACGCGAATCGGCCAGACCTAATTTCAACAGTGAAAATAAAGCATACCCTTCTTGAGAGCCGCAACGGCGCCAACGGTTGTTGATCATTTTCACATACTTGACATGTTTCTCGCCAAGCAGCCACTCCAATTCCTGATCGCGCATCGGTTCCAGGAATTTATCGCCGGGCAAGTAATCCAATTCGGCCAACTGAGCTAATATCCAGTGCGTTCCTGTGAATTTATTATAGACCGGCAGGGGAATGCGGCCGTCTACTCCCCTTTGAGAAAGCAGAAGCTCAAATAGCGCCAGTTTCTCCATGCTTCAATTCCTGTTGAATATACCGATCGATTTCTTGTTCCAAAAGATACAGGGGCATTGCGCCATTCTTCAACACAGTATTGTGGAATTTCTTGATATTAAAGCTGTCTCCCAATGTTTTTAGGGCTTTTTGACGGAGTTGCACGATCTTGATCTCACCCAGCTTATAGGCGCAAGCCTGGCCGGGCATAACAATGTAGCGTTCTATCTCGCTGACCACACTGGCATCCGGCATACCGGTGTGCTCGATCATATAATCGATGGCTTGTTGGCGGGTCCAGCGTTTGAAATGGATACCGGTATCGACGACCAATCGCACAGATCGGAAGAGTTCAGATTGCAGGTATCCCAACTCACTGTAGGTATCTTCCATGAAACCATTTTCGCGGGCTAATTTTTCCGCATACAGTGCCCAACCTTCAATGTAAGCGGTAAATGGCAAGATGCGCCGGAAGGTGGGCAGACCTTTCAGCCCTTGGGCAATTGATAATTGGAAGTGATGCCCTGGAATGGCTTCATGGTAAGCCAAAGTGCGCATACCGAACTTGACCACTTCGTTCATATCGCGCAGGTTGGCATAGAAGACACCTGGTCGTTTGCCATCCATGGAGGGCAGCATATAATAGGCTCCGGCGGAGGTTTTTTCGCGGAATTCAGGGATGCGTTCCACTTTGACACCAACCGCAGGACGAAGATCGAAGAGGTTGTCAAGGTTTTGGTTGACATGGTCGATGATGCGCTGGTATTCAGCCAGTGCTTCAGCCCGGCCTTCATCCGTGTTGGGGTAAAGGAAGCGTGGGTCTTTACTTAATTCCTGGATCGTTTTAGCGATCTTATTCGTGGGCAGCCCCAATCCTTTGAGGATCCCCCTCATTTCCGTTTCAATTCGGTCTACTTCGGACAAGCCGATTTCGTGGACCTCTTGGGGTGTGAATTCGGTGGTTGTGTTGGAGCGTAATTGGTAAGCGTAGCACGCGTCTCCGTCCGGCAGTTTCCACAGGCCATCATCATCCGTGGCTTTGGGTTCCAGGGTTGTGAAGTAATCGATCAACCGCTGGTACGCCGGGTAAACGACTGTACCGATGGATTTTTCCGTATCTGCCAGTAAACCTTGCTGCCTAGTTTTATCCAGTTTCAGCTTGGCTAATTTCTCTGCATAAACCGTATAAAGGGAATTGTCTGTAATAGGGGTTTTTATAAAGGCGGTCATCTCGTCCAATACTCTGCGGATGACAAAACGCGGCGGGATCACGCCTTTTTCTTCACGGATGCGCAGCCCCTCCAAGGTCTGATCGAATTTAATACCCACTTTGTTCAACCGTTTAATGTAGTTGCGGGCATTGAGGGCGTTGTTCACCGGGTGTAGGGTGGTCATGAAGTTCGGGAACTCGCTTTGCAGACCAAACATTTGGTTCAAAGGGTAGTCATGGTACATGAATTTCTCGCCGCGGGCTTGAATATCCATGAAGTAATCCAGGATCTTGGTGCTCAACTGTTGGGTGGGGGTCTGTTTATTAAGATCATATGACCGCAATATAGCCAATCCTTCTTTCAGAT
>DATMYN010000185.1:0-4400 GCA_035560875.1 Longilinea sp.
AAGATCGCCCCTGCCCGCAGGCTGTCCCGCCTGTGGACGATTGTGACCTTTTTGGCAAAACGGGTCAGGAAAAGTGCCTCTTCAAGAGCGCTGTCTCCACCGCCGATAACGGTGACCTCTTTTTCCTTAAAGAACCAACCATCACAGGTTGCACAATAGGAAACACCTTTTCCGGTTAATTCTTTTTCTCCGGGGATATTCAGATGGTTTGATCGTGCTCCGGTTGATATGATCAACGTATCTGCCAGATAATCTTTACTATAGGTTGAGATCCTAAATGGCCGGTGTGTAACATCAACCTTCTCGGCTGTATCGATCACAACCCGTGTACCAAATTTTTCGGCCTGTTTTTGGAATAATTCTCCGAGCTGCGATCCACCCACTCCATCCGGAAAACCCGGGTAGTTTTCTATCGTGTAGGTCAATGCTGCCTGACCGCCCATTTCCATACCTGTCAAAACCAACGGTTCCAGATCAGCCCGGGCAGCATACAACGCCGCACTCCAGCCTGCCGGACCAGAACCGAGAATGAGTACCTTTACATTTTCAGGGGCTTCCTTTTTACCATCATTTTTAGAAGCGTCCATGCATTCCTCCAAAGTCAAATCAGAATCTACTAAATTAGACGCCAGGTTTTCAGGAAGGTTACATTATTCCCTGACGGCTTTATCGGTAATGCCGAGTGCTTCATCCAAAATGGCAAAACCTTCACCCAATTGTTTTTCATTAATGATGAGCGGTGGCAGCAGCAATGCCGTGTGCCAGTGGGTATACAAAAATACGCCATGATCAAGCAGATATTTCTTGAACGCTGCCATCTCCGGACTGCCACCATTAAAGGCAGCCATGGGCTCTTTGGTTTGGCGGTTCTTGACCAGCTCGAGAATACCGAATAACCCGATCGAACGGGTGTCCCCTATAGAAGGGTGTCTGTCTTTGAGTTCTGCCAGCATATCACTCATGACCACCCCCATCTTACGGGCGTTTTCAACCATGTGATCCTGCTTCATCACATTGATCACCGCGATGGCGGCTGCCAACGAAACAGGGTGACCGTTGAAGGTTAACCCGCCCACAAATTCTTTCTCATCGAAAGCGGCGGCAATTTCGGGGCGCATGGCTACGGCACCTAAAGGAGCATAACCGCTTGTAAGCCCTTTTGCCATGGTCATAATATCAGGGCTGACATTCCAATGATCGACGGCAAACCATTCACCGGTTCGTCCGAAACCGCTCATAACCTCATCGCAGATCATAACAATATGGTATTTATCACATAATGCCCGCACCCCTTGCATATACCCATTGGGCGGGATGATGATCCCATTTGTACCGGTGACCGACTCGATCATTATCCCGGCAATGGTTTCAGGACCTTCATAAAGGATGATCTCTTCCAGGTGGTCAAGATAATCCTGGCAAAATTGTTCATCCGAGATACCCGGGTTATTTTTATGGAATGTTGAGCGGTAACGGTAGGGATCCAGAAAATGCACAACTCCCGGCATCACATTCGGTTCCCAAGCAACCCGGCGTGGATCACCGCTTGCGGCCACCGCCCCAAACGATGCGCCGTGATAGGAACGGTAACGGGAAAGGATCTTGAATTTCCCGGTATAACCGCGCGCTAGTTTGATCGCATTCTCGTTGGCATCCGCGCCACCTAATGTATACAGGAATTTACTCAATCCATCCGGTGTGATTTCTTTCAGCAATCGTCCGATCTCTGCCCTCGGTTTGGTGGCCATCCCAGGTCCGGCGAATGTCAACTCGTTGATCTGCGCGATCATGGCATCCTTCACGCGCTGATCGCCATGTCCGATATTCACACACATGACCATGGAATTGAAATCCAAATAGCGTTTTTCATTTACATCCCAAAAATAAACCCCTTCAGCGCGTTTTATCGCAATAGGATTTATTTTTTTCTGGGCCGACCATGTCCAAAAATTTGTCTCAAGAGAAAGGGGCAGTATATCGGAATCGGGAAGATCAAACATAGCACCTCAATGAATTTGAAAAAGATGAACGGTCTCAAACCGGGAAGGTTGAACCGCTATTGCACCAGGATCGCCCGAGCCGGTGCGCCTTCTGTTGCCCCTAGTTTCATAGGCAGGCAGTATAAAGTATATACACCCGAGGGAACGGTCGACAGGTTAGCGCCTTCGAGGCATATGATGCCGGCACCTAACAATGCCCGGTGGGTCGGAACACTATCTCCGAATGGGGATACGGATAGGTAATCGACACCTACTAATTTCATCCCCAAGGCTACTAAAGCTTCTGCGCCATCCGGGCTGATGGCAACAAATTTCGTATCGAATTCTTTTGACCCATCGATCCAACGTTTTGAATTGCGGGTTTTAAATAATACCCTGGTCGTCCTTGGCATAATCCCGGCGGATCGGACGATCTCAGCCGTGATCAGATCCACGGAATCGGGTAGTACAACCACCTGAGCCGGCCCTGTAAGAATTTCCAAGGATAATTCATCGATCTTTATCCCTTCAGGGATAAAGTGAAAAGGGGCATCCACATGCGTACCGGTATGCACACCAAGTGCCATTTGGGATAGATTGTCTTGGGCACCCTCTTCCATTTTCTTGACCCGTTCTAGCTTTACTTTCAGGTCACCCGGCCAAACCGGTAAATCAGGTGTGATCGTAAGCGTAATATCATAAATAGTCATACTGCCTCCAATAATTAGCCAAAACACAAAATTCAACGATCCCTATTGTGTTACCGTCCAACCACTTGCGGAGAAATATTGTGTTAAAAATTCAGCTCGTTCTTCATCTGTCATTAAACGTGGACGGGCATAATCTTCCAGCATCCCGGTAAACAACACCGTGCTGATATAGCGGTTGTTGTAGAACACATGCCAATCATAGAATTCCCGGCGAGTACCAACCACTGGATAATCCATCTGGTCAAAGAACAGGTTTCCAAGCCCGTAATGCACAAAACTACCAAATTCGAAATTGAACCCCATCGGGTAATGCGCCTGGCTCCCGCTTACTATAGTGGCTCCCGCTTCAGCTAGTTGATCGTAATGCTCTCCAATCCAGGTGTAAGGCATATCCGTGTAGGACTCTTCGTCTTGCAATGTGACAATTACATTGTAACCATCTTGGCGTAATTGGGCGATCTGGGTATATAAGCTTTCCCAATCACAAGGGGCAGCTCCGGGAGAAGTTTCCGTTGCCCAAACATGCTCGGGACCAACCGGATTACAGCCCAGAAAGGCTATCCGGCTGCCATTATTCTCGATCAACAATGGCGTTTGCGAAGAAGCCAGGTCGGCACCCCCTCCAAATGTCAGCCAATTATGCTGCTGGTATAGATCCAACGTGAATAAAATGGCAGCGCTGCCGTAATCCGCCAGGTGGTTGCCGGTCAACTCAACGATATCCACACCGACCATTTCCAATAATTGAATGTATTCAGGTTGGCTGCAGAATTGAAGATTGATGTACCAGGGGTTTGGTTCCGGACAATCGGGTGTAAAGGAGACCTCATTACTGATATGAGTGAAATCGGCAGATGATAGCAGGGCTGCGATATCTTCCCCAGGATAGGTCAACCCCATGGTTTCCATGCGTTCGGCTGTGGACCGCACAAGGGCAGTCGTGCCTGTCATCAACACTGAAGTAAATAGACTGGCATCCCAATTGGATGGCGGAAGAACCGGTTGGCCGGACCCGGTCGCGTCTTGCAGCGCCTGGATCACTTCAGCCCGCCCAAAGAATGAGAAACCCACTCGTAAGGGATAAGTGGCAGGGTCAAGGTTCTCCTCCAAAAGGGATAACCCATCTATCGAAAGTACCTTCCATTGAGGATCCAACTCCTCAAAAGGGATGATCGCCCAAGCAGAGGTTTCCCATGCCCGGGTTAGCAGTTGATCGGGTGGGATAACTTCGATCCCGCTCAAAGAAGGCGGACCCCACACAGCGGTCAACGCTCCGGCGGTACTTTCACTCATTAACAAGGGAGCCCCAGCAAAAGCATCATTGCCACCACCTGACCAGGTTTGGCGGACTTCATTCAAGCTAACATCATCCAGAATGGTGGGAAAAGGTGCTACCAGCGCGTAAAACCACACACAGTCAGCATCCGAAGGATTTTCAGCGTGTAGTTCCACAGAAAACGCAGTACTAGCGGAGGTGTTAATCTCAGGGACAAGTGCCTGCACAGCAGCCCGTAATCCCTCCGGTACATCGATACCATAGGTTATGTTGAGTTCAGATAATGGGATTGGTGTTGGCGTGGTTGTATTTGTCGGTTCAGGCGTCACGCTGGGAGTGGCGGTTGGAGACGGCGATAACACCTGACAACCGCAAAGGAATAATAAAAGAGCTAGGGAAAGTTGTTTTTTTAGTGGCATATCAACGTAATTATAC
>DATMYN010000186.1:0-2609 GCA_035560875.1 Longilinea sp.
AATGTCTATTCAGCCGTTGTAGACCCCAAAGGGTTTGACCCGCGTTCCATGATCGATTTCAAGGGCGATGTGTGCATCATCCCACCCAACTCCTTCGCTCTCGCCCGCACAGTGGAATATTTCCGTATCCCCCGCGGCGTACTGACGATTTGTTTGGGTAAAAGCACCTATGCCCGCTGCGGGATCATCGTCAACGTGACCCCATTCGAACCGGAATGGGAAGGATATGTGACCCTGGAAATATCCAACACCACTCCCCTGCCCGCCAAGATCTACGCCAATGAAGGGATTGCCCAGGTGCTGTTCTTGGAAGGCGATGAAGTGTGTGAAGTTTCCTACGCCGATAAAAAAGGCAAATATCAGAAACAGCAATCGATAGTATTGCCAAAACTGTAATGGAATGCGAAAGGTAAATCCGTTAGGTCCCATCCGTACTGCCATCCAGCGTAAACGCGCCAAAGACTACCTGCTGGTTACTTTGCTTAGCTTTGCGCTTTCCGTCTCGTTTACACGCTCCTTTCTATACCTAACCGGTTATCCGCAGTTAGGCGGCGGAGAATTGCATATTGCGCATGTGTTGTGGGGCGGTGTTTTACTGTTTATCAGCGCCCTCATCCCATTGATCTTTGCCAACCAGTGGGCACTCATGATCAGCGCCTGCGTGACCGGGTTTGGCGTGGGTTTATTTATCGATGAGGTGGGCAAGTTCATTACCCAATCCAATGACTATTTCTACCCTTCGGCTGCTCCCATTATCTATGCCTTTTTCTTGTTGACCGTCCTGCTGTATATCAGTATTCGCAAACCAACAAAACCTGACTCCCGCTCACAGCTATATTCCGTCCTATCCGATCTGGAAGAGATCCTTGACCGCGACTTTTCGGAGCAGGAGCACAAAGCATGTTGGAGCGATTAAAGGATGTGAGACTAAACAGCAACGATGCATCGCTGGTTGAGCTGAGCTGTCAATTGGAGCAATTCTTGTCCTTCAAAGAAATCCACCTGGCGCCGAATAATCCCCCCATCCTGGATAAGCTGCGGGCTCGCTGGCTTCATATCGAAAATACTTTTTTTATTCGTTCACGCTACCGTGCCATGTTGATCGGTGGTCAATTGGCCTTGGCGGTCTGGGCTTTGGTTGCCCCAATCCAAGTATTTTTAAGTGTGCGTGATACCCAAGATCTGACCCGCATTATCAACAATCTATTGACCCAAGGCCTGGTGCATAACCCCAGCGGATTGACTTTTTTCCAGGTACGGATCGGTATCGAGGGTGTTATTGGATTAGTACTATTGGTGGCTGCCATTTTCTTGCTGGCAGGGAAAGAGAAACGCGGCATTTCACTTAGTTATGCCACCCTGCTGGTTGCCTTAACGGTAGCCAACCTGATCGTTTTTTACTTTGACCAATTTTCAACCATCTTCACTGCTTCCATGCAATTCTTGATCCTGATCGGAGTGATCCGATACCGGCAGCGATTTTTATGAACAGAAGAATTAACGATATCAAATGACCCAACCTTTTCCACACACACCATTTTCAAACAGTTACTGGGTAGAACCGGATAAATTCCTGGCCGGTGAATACCCCATTCAAAATGAGGATGAAGAGCGATCACAGCGGAAAATTGACAGCTTGATCCGCACCGGGATCACAACGATCATAGACCTGACCCAACCATGGGACGCTGAAGAGTACGCGAGTTTACTTGAAAAAGAAGCGGTACAATCCGGTAAAACAGTGGAACACCAACGCTTTGGGATCAATGATTTTTCCACACCGGACCCAAACCTGATGGTAACGATTTTGGATGCCATTGATACCGCTATCGACAATGGGAAAATGGTATATGTGCATTGTGTCGGCGGGTTTGGACGAACCGGAACGGTGGTGGGGTGTTACCTGGTAAGGCACGGAATGAGCGGGGAAGCTGCTTTGGAACACATCCATAACCTTCGAAGATATACCGCCCATTGGTGGAAATCATCCCCTGAGTCGGCCGATCAACGCGACTTTGTGAAGAAATGGAAAGAACCAGCGGGGTAAGGAATTAGTTGTTCTCGCGGATGATAAAACGTAACACGGCGAAAATCACCACAGCGATCAAGATCAACACAACAGCCACCGGTAAAGCCGCATCCAGGCCGTACCCGTTGAAGCGCTCATAGATCAGGGTAGGCAGGATGCGCGGATGATACGCCAATATCACCACCGCCCCAAATTCGCTGATGCCGCGCGCCCACATCAATAATCCACCCCCCGCGATCCCCCGCCAGGCCTGAGGGATGCAAATATGCCAGTAGATCTGCCACAACCCGGCTCCATCCGTGCGGGCTACCTGTTCCAGTTCCTTATCCAATGCGGCAAAGGCGGCATAACTGCTGTCGATGAGGTAGGGGATGCTCACGAACATCATCGCAACCACAATACCGGCCAGCGAATCAACAAAGAATACACCGATATTCCCAAACGCTGATCCCAAGATCCCCCGGCTGCCGAACACCATTAATAACGCGATCCCGGCGGCGGTATGCGGGATGACAATCGGCAGGTCGACCAGTGCTTCTAGCAAGCGTTTGCCCGGGAAGCGGTAGCGGGCTAACAAGAA
>DATMYN010000187.1:0-3405 GCA_035560875.1 Longilinea sp.
CATTAATCAAGCCTCAACGAAAGATGAGATATGGACAACACTACACCCACTCTCCAAAATCAAGAAAACCGTGGCATGGATCTGGATGAGCTTTCCGGCGAAGAACGCCGCAAGATCGCCCTCATCATCGACGACGAACCAGAAAGCAATACCCTTCTAAAAATGATCCTGCGAAAATCAGGTCTGGATGTAATGGGCGCGTTGAATGGCCCGGAAGCCTTGGCTAAATGCACCGCCCAAGCCCCCGATATTATTTTCCTTGATCTGATGATGCCCGAAATGGATGGTTGGGAGTTGTACGACCACCTGCGGAAGATCACCGATGCACCCGTCATTATTGTGTCGGCAAAGACCGCCAAAGATGATGTTGTACGAGGCTTGCAAATTGGCGCAGAAGATTACATTACCAAACCCTACCACCCTGCGGAACTGGTGGCACGGGTTAACCGGGTTCTCCACCGCAACCAAGGCGCAGAAAAAAGCAATGTGCTGTATTTCTCCGAAGTCGATCTTTTGATCAACTTTGATACCCGCGAAGTAACCCTGAGGGGTAAACTTCATGATATCCCCACCAAAGCTTTTGAGGTGTTAACCGTGCTGGCCAAACAAGCCCCCCGGACAGTTGGCAACGAAACCATTGCCATTCAGATCTGGGGCGAAGATTCTTCCAAGATCCAGAACCGCATCAAACACCTTATCTTTCTGCTTCGCAAAAACCTGGAAGACGATCCCAATAACCCGATCCTGATCAAGAACCGGGGTGGGATCGGTTATCGGCTGGTTACCCAAAAGCTTTCTTAGCTTCTCAGGTCAGTTCGTCTTTCTAGCGATATAATCAGGGCGTGATTGCGACGATCAATCCGCGCTTATTATTATCCGAACCAATGCAGCGCTGTGTTTTAAGCGAATGTAAAGGCGCATGCTGCCTGCACGGCGTTTGGGCTGACCACCTGGAAGCACAGACCATCCTATCCAATGCCGCGCTTATTTCACCGCATATGCCGCCCGAAAACGCTGACCCGGCCTTTTGGTTTGATGGAACTACAGATGAAGATGAATTCTCCCCTAGCGGGAGGGTACTGCACAGTACCGTGGTTGAGGCACCAGAGCATTATGGAAGTACAGCCTGCATCTTTTTATGCTCTGACCATAAATGTGCCCTCCAGGTGGCTGCTGTAGCCGCCAACCTGCATCCCTGGCAGTTCAAGCCCTTCTACTGCATCCTCCACCCGCTTGATCTGGATGAGCAAGGCCGGATCACATTAGATGAGACCAAGCTCCTCCTGGAGGAAGAAGGCAGCTGCCTGCGACCGGCCCCGAAACCCATCCCCTTGTTGATCACTTTTGAGCCCGAGCTGCGTTATCTGCTCGGAAACCCGGCTTACCAGGTATTACGAGATCAGATACAGGAATAAACAGCGAAGTTTTTTTCAACTGATTTTTATCATTTTATTAGCTGATAAACCAATGGGTCACTTCGACAAGCTGAGTGACCCATTGGTTTTATGTAAAGACAGGCTCACAACCTATTTGCTGTGAACCAGTATGATCTAGTTTTATTCGTAACGCAGGGCTTCCACCGGTTCCAGGTTGGCCGCCCGGTTGGCGGGATATAGCCCAAAGAATAACCCTACCGCAGTTGAGAATATGGTTGCCAATAAGATGGAGTCGAGCCGCATGGAGGGGGTAAAAGGAGTACCGGAGGCAACCGCAATCCTGCCCACGATAAAGGAGATCAACCACCCCAATCCAATCCCGATCAAACCGCCAAACAGGCTTAATAAGGAAGACTCGGTTAAGAATTGGATCAGAATATCCTTTTTACGGGCGCCAATCGCTTTGCGCAAGCCGATCTCACGGGTCCGCTCGGTGACCGATACCAGCATAATATTCATGATGCCGATCCCACCCACCAGCAGCGAAATGGCTGCGATGCCGCCCAGGAAGATGGTCAATACACCGGTGATGGTCGTGGCAACAGCCACAAAATCTTGCTGGGAATAGACCGTAAAGTCATCCACGCCCAATTCGGTACGATGGCGCTGGCGTAACACCGCGCTGATCTCATCCATCGCTTGGGTTACCTGATCGGCTCCCACTGCTTGAATAAAAATGACATCCACTTGATTAGATGGGCGATGGGTTATGCGAGCCTGGGCCGTATTCAAGGGTACATATACAACATTATCTTCACTACCGAACGCACTACCGCCTTGGGATGCTAATAGACCGATCACACGGAAAGGCTGTCCTTCGATCCGCACGATTTCCCCTACAATTCCATCGGATCGTCCAAATAAAGCCTCGGCTACATCTGCTCCCAATAAGACAACCGATGCCTGACCAAGGTTATCCTCATACGAAATAAAGTCACCCTCAGTGAGTTCAATATTTCGGACACTTTGGTAATCTGCCGTAACCCCTGACACCTGGCTTGTGGTTGTTTCGCCTTGATAGCTTACGGTGACACTCCCCGAGACGGAAGGAGCCACCGCTTGCACAGAAGGCGCCTGGAAGGGATCGGCCAGTGCTTCCACATCGCCCATCGTCAATGGTTCGATATTGCGAACATCTTGGGTCTGGTTACCGGAGAATACAAACAGCAGGTTGGAACCCAGTCCGCTGATCGAACCCGTGATGGTATCTTGCGCGCCCTGGCCAACCGCCAACATGGCAATCACTGCCGCTACCCCAATGACGATACCCAACATGGTCAATCCGGAGCGCAATTTATTGGCGCTCAAACTTTCCAAAGCTTCTAAAACTGCCTGGATGAAGTTCATTCATTCACCTCCAGGAGGCCATCACGTAACCGGATCACCCGCTGGGTTTGAGCAGCGATGACCGGATCATGGGTCACAACGATAATGGTTGTACCGCGTTCCCGGTTCAATCCAAGTAAAAGTTCCATGATCTCCTTGCCGGATTTGCTATCCAGGTTACCGGTTGGTTCATCAGCCATGAGGATGGCCGGGTTATTGATAAGCGCACGGGCCACTGCGACCCGCTGCTGCTGACCACCCGATAATTCGGTTGGTTTATGGTCAACCCGGTCCGCCAAGCCCACCAATTCCAACGCTTTGCGTGCCCGGTCGATCCGCTCCTTGCCAACACCTGCATACCGCAGGGGAAGTTCTACGTTGGAAAGGGCAGAAGCGCGCGGCAGCAGGTTGAAACTTTGGAAAACAAATCCAACCTTACGGTTGCGGATATCGGCTAACTGATCATCGCTCAGGTTTGAGACATGTTCGCCATCCAGGATGTAATCGCCGCATGTGGGTCGATCCAGGCAACCCAACAAATTCATCAGGGTCGATTTTCCAGAACCGGACGGACCCATGATCGAAAGGATCTCTCCCCGATCAATGGTAAAACTCACTCCATCCAAAGCATGGACTTCTATAG
>DATMYN010000188.1:0-3613 GCA_035560875.1 Longilinea sp.
AATATCAACTGTAAAGAAAGACTTCTTGATTGGGTTTTTTGGGAAACCTGTAAATCTCCTCCCCCTGGTTTACTGGTAGCAAAACAAGCAGCGGCCGGCTGCTTGTTTTGCTTTTTATTGACATAGTCGCTTTACTGGGGTATCCTTGGGGCGCGTCCGGGTGGGTCCGGCGCGGCAGAATCTTCCCAACCCCGACAGGTCCGAAAGGAAGCATCGGTACGGAGGTCACTCTGGGCGCCGCCGGCAAGCCTGCTCGGACGCACTTCTTTGATAACCATGGAAACACCACCCGTTTGTAATTACGAAGGATCCGACTACCAGACCTCCTTTTGGGAACAAGGCGGCCGGGCTTATGAAGACGCCTGTGAGGTGATCGCCCTCAAGCGGCTGCTACCCCCTGCGGGTAAACACCTGTTGGAACTGGGCGCCGGAGCAGGACGCAACACACCCCGTTACGCCGGTTATGAAAAGATCACTCTTGTCGATTACTCGCGCACTCAGCTAGAACAAGCGCACCAACGCCTGGGGGATTCCGAGCGCTACCGCTTTGTTGCGGCAGATATCTACCGACTGCCCTTTGCCCCGGCTACCTTTGACGGCGCCACCATGATCCGCACCTTGCATCACATGAAAGATGCCCGAGCGGCGTTGGTCCAGGTCTTCGATACGCTTGAACCGGGGGCTGTCTTCATTCTGGAATTCGCCAACAAGAAGAATATCAAAGCGATCCTACGCTATGCTTTTAAACGCCAAACTTGGAACCCCAACTCGCCCGAACCGGTGGAGTTCGCCGCACTGAACTTTGATTTTCACCCCGGAACCGTACGCGCCTGGTTGAACCAGGCAGGGTTCGCCATCGAACGCCAACTGACCGTCAGCCATTTCCGCAGTGGTTTCTTTAAAAAGGTATTCCCGCTCAAGTTCCTCACCACTCTGGATAGTATTCTGCAGCCAACCGGAAACTTATGGCAGCTCAGCCCAAGTGTGTTTGTGCGCGCTTCAGTTCACATTCAACCGGCCGCCCACATCGCCGGTGCTTTTTTCCGCTGCCCGGCATGCGGACATACTCCCCTGCCCGATACACCCCCGGTACTCACCTGCCCGGCTTGTAAAAGGAAATACCCGGTGAAAGACGGCATTTACGACCTGCGGGTCGATCCATCCTAATCCTTACTGCATTACTGTTTCACTATTAATCATATATGGAGGGGAACATGACAAGCTGGACCATCAGTCCTTCTGATCTCACCTTCTTATGGGATGAGTGTCCGCGCTGTTTTTACCTAAAAGTCGTGCATAAATTCAACCGGCCGGCTGCCCCATTTCCAACCATCTTTGGCACCATCGACCGCGCCATGAAGCAGGCTTTTCAAGGGCATCACCCACAGGAAATATCTCCCACCCTGCCGTCCGGCAAGCTAGTCTTCACCGAAAGCATGCTCACAAGCGCTCCCATGCAGCTCCCGGGCGCCAACCAGCAGCTCATCCTGCGCGGCAAGTTGGACTGCCTGGCCCAATTTGATGACGGTTCCTACGGCGTGATCGATTTCAAAACCTCAGAACCCAAAGAAGCCCATGTTTCTTTTTACGGCCGCCAGCTTCAGGCTTACGCCCGCTGTCTGGAAAACCCTGCTCCGCAAAGCCTGTCAGCTTCCCCCATCTCCATTTTAGGATTGCTCTACTTCATCCCGCGCCCTAGTGAAAATGCGCAGCCATCCTCATTCGGGATAGGGGGACGCCTTGATTGGCGGGAAGTACCGCGTGACGATACAGCCTTTAAAGCCTTCTTAACACAGGTAACCAATGTACTATCCGCCGGGGACCCACCGGCTCCCTCGGAAAGCTGCAAATATTGCCAATACCGGAATGAAGCCAGGGAAACGGGACTGTAGGAATTTCAGATTTATGATTGATGGATCGGTCAATTAAAACAATAATCGGTTAACGGAATACTTTCTTCCCGGTATAATTAGCTTATGGCATCTACCTTTAAATTCTATCTCCCCATACAGGTGCGCTTCAGCGACCTGGACCCGCAATGGCATGTTAATAATGCCCGGTTTGTATCATTTATCGAACAGGCTCGTTTCGCCTACTTGATTGAATTAGGCTTGTTTGATGGAAAGTCCTTTTTCGATCTTGGTCTCATCGTTGCCGATGTGCATATCGCCTATATGGCCCCCATCAAACTCACCCAATCCATCCGGGTGGGCTGCCGGGTCAGCCGGATCGGCACGAAAAGTATGACCTTTGAATATCAGATCGAAGTTGAGAACAGCCAAGAAGTTGTAGCCCGCGGCGAAACGGTGATGGTCGCCTATGATTACCATACCAGTACAAGCATCCCCGTACCCGACAATTGGCGTGAAAAGATCGGCAAGTACGAGGGTATTTCCTGATTTTTCTGTTTGGGTAAAAGCGAGGATTTCATGACTCTGCCAACCATCAAGCAAGACGAAATGATTGCCTTCCTGACCGGGCTGCTCAACACCCCCAGCCCAACTGGATTCACCCAATTGGCCATCGATTATACCGAAGCCGCGTTCCGAAAACTGCCCGGGGTTGAGTTGCAGCGTACGCGCAAAGGTGCTCTTGTAGCCACATTACCCGGCTTGCACAACGAATCGCCCCATGCGCTCACAGCGCATGTCGATACACTGGGCGCAATGGTGAAAGAAATAAAATCCAACGGCCGGCTGAAAATGACCCAGATCGGCGGATATGCCTGGAATGCCGTTGAGGGTGAAGGTGTTACGGTTTTCAGCAGCAATGGGGAACGCGTGCGCGGCTGCATCCTCATCGATAAAGCCTCGGTGCATGTTCACGGCAAGCAGATCGATCTCAAGCGCGAAGATGGCGTAATGGAAGTCCGCCTGGATGCGCACACCGCCAGTGCTGATGAAACGAAGGCACTCGGCATTAAAGTGGGGGATTTTATCGGGTTGGATGCGCGGGTTGAAGTGACCAATGGGTTTGTACGATCGCGGCACCTGGATGATAAAGCCGGGGTGGCCTGCCTGGTGACGGCTGCCCGAACCATGGCTGAAGCCGGACTGAAACCGGAACAAACCACTTATCTGCATATCAGTAATTATGAAGAAGTAGGGCATGGTGCATCCGCCGGTATTCCCGATACGGTCACCGAATTGATCTCGGTCGATATGGCTGCCGTGGGTGAAGGCCAAACTTCCGATGAATTCCACAGCACCTTATGTGTAAAAGATACTGGAGGGCCGTACCACCACGATCTCAGCCAGCATCTCCGCTCCTTGGCCGATGAACATCAGATCCCCTATGTTGTAGATATCTACCCCTTTTATGGGTCAGATGGCGAAGCGTTCTGGCATTCCGGCGGCAACGCGGCTGTTGCTCTGATTGGCCCGGGCGTGGATGCCAGCCACAATTATGAACGCACTCACACCGAAGCCCTGGTTGCCACAACGAACTGGGTGTTAGCCTATTTGCTGGAAAAAACCAAATAAAATTTCCCCAATAAAAGACAAATAAAACAGCCTCATGGATAACCATGAGGCTGTTGGTTTATAGGTTCAATTTAGAATTCGGTGGACGTGCGGAAGAAAGCCGGAGAGACCGGAGTCATGCGCTGCTTGCT
>DATMYN010000189.1:0-4071 GCA_035560875.1 Longilinea sp.
GAGACAGGGAGTATTACCTGGTATTGCGGAACTTGGGTCTACGCTTTCACGCCGCCATGTCCGGCCAGGCAGCGGCGAAGAGCATCTTTGCCTTGTTGGATACCCCCGATCCGGACGTAACTAAACCTGGGCATATTGTTAAATCCATAAAACCGATCGCGAACACCCGTGAGCCGATCGTTTTTGAAAGCGTTTCCTTTCGTTATCCTGAACGCGAATCGGAGGCTGTCTCACAGGTCAGTTTCCGCCTGCAGCCGGGTACCCTGACGGCGTTGGTTGGACCCAGCGGGGCCGGCAAGACCACCATTTCCCAACTGCTGCTGCGTTTTATCCATCCCCACAGCGGGATCATCCGGGTGGGAGAAACACCGATAGACGAAATCCCATTGGATCTCTGGCGCACCCAAACCGCCTGGGTTTCGCAGCAGCCCTATTTATTCCACCAGAGTATTGCCGAAAACCTGCGCCTTGGGAAACCGGGTGCGGGTGCAGCTGATCTGCGCCAGGCACTGGAATGGGCCGAACTGTGGGATTGGGTGGCGACCCTTCCGGATGGGTTGGATACGATCGTAGGAGAGCAGGGGGGCAGACTGAGCGGTGGGCAAGCACAACGTCTTGCGTTGGCGCGTGCATACCTACGGGATGCGCCCTTACTGATCTTGGATGAACCGACAGCCCATCTGGATCCTGACCTTGAGGATAAGCTTTCTGCGACGACTCGCCGGCTGTGCACGGGACGGACGGTCTTAATGATCGCCCACCGATTGACCTCAATAAAAACAGCCGATCAAGTACTCCTGTTGGAGAATGGACACCTTACCGCCACCGGCACCCACGCTGAATTGGCAATCAACAGCGCTGCGTATAGCCACTTACTATCCGTCTTCCAAGGGGGTAAAGGGTGAAGACGGTGATCCGCTTATTGGTTTTTATAAAGCCGTTCATTAAAACAGCTCTATTGTCCTTGCTGCTCAGTACGATCACGGTGGCAGCCAATGTAGGATTGATGGGCACCTCGGCGTATCTGATCTCTGCCGCCGCTCTGCACCCATCCATTGCGGATCTGCAGGTGGCTATCGTGGGGGTACGCTTCTTTGGGATTGCCAGGGCAGGGCTGCGTTATGCAGAACGACTGGTCTCCCACTCCTTAAATTTCCACATTTTAACCCGCATGCGGGTTTGGTTCTATCAAAAACTCGAGCCGTTAGCCCCGGCGAAACTGATCTTTACCCGCACGGGGGATATTCTAGCCAGTGCTGTCGCCGATATCGAAACCCTGGAGGATTTTTATATCCGGGTGGTCTCTCCGCCTCTTGTAGCGATTTTCGCCACCCTGGGCATGGGATTATTCATCGGCTCGATCGATCATCTGCTGGCTTTCGTTTTAGCCGTTGGATTACTCCTGGGTGGTTTCGGCTTGCCGGTGTTGATGTATTTTCTCACCCGTACAAATTCGCGTGACTTGATCGATCAACGCGCTGGGTTGAACACCTGGCTGTTGGATAATCTGCAAGGCCTGGATGTGATCGCTACCTATGATAATGCCGGTCAACGCCTGACGGAGTTGACGAAGTACAACCGGGAGTATGGGCAATCGCAGGTGCTCCTGGCTGCCAAAGCAGGGATTGGCTCCGGCTTGAATATCCTGGTCAGCAATGGGACCATATGGGTTTTGTTGTTGGTCGCCGTCCCATTGGTGACGTCTCTGCAGATACCCGGGGTCCTGTTGGCGGTCATTGCGCTGGCATCCATTGCCAGCTTTGAAGTAGTGCTGCCCCTGCCAACTGCAGCCCAAAAATTGGAAGGAGCCTTAACGGCAGCAGGCAGGCTGTTCCGTCTGGCAGACCAAACTCCGCCGGTTCCGGAGCCTATAAATAAACCGGAAACGCTAGTGGACTTCCAATCGCTATCACTACGCCGGTTAACTTTCCGCTATGCGCCAGAGTTGCCGGCTGCCCTTACCGATATCTCGCTTGAGCTGCCCGCCGGGAAGCATATCGCCATTGTTGGCCCTTCCGGAGCCGGGAAGACGACCATCGGCAATATCCTTCAGCGGTTTTGGGATGTCCCGGATGGACAGTTGTATTTGAACGGTCATGAGATCCATGAATTTGCCCTAAGAGATGTGCGAGCTTTACTTGGGGTAGTGTCACAGTCAACCGATCTATTCACCCTGACCGTGAGGCAAAATTTATTCCTGGCCCGCCCGGCTGCTCCTGAGCCTGACCTTTGGGAAGCACTCGGGCAGGCTCAGCTAGATGGTTGGGTGCGTAGTCTTCCCCATGGTCTGGATACCTGGCTAGGAGACCGTAGTTTGCAAATGAGCGGTGGTGAACGCCAGCGTTTGGCGATTGCCAGAGTGATCTTGCAGCGTGCTCCGCTTTTCTTGTTTGATGAACCGACCGCCAATTTGGATGCCGTTACAGAAGATGCCGTGCTTAAAACGTTGCTGCAGATCACTCAGAAAAAGACCTTGATTTGGATTACTCATCGTATGAAAGGTCTTGAAGATCTGGATGAGATCCTGGTGATGGATCAAGGCCAGATTGTGGATCGCGGCCGGCATACCGAGTTGATGGCAAAGAAGGGGTTATATCAACGGATGTGGACCATCCAGAACCAATTGTTGGATGGTTCGGGAACTTCTTTTTAGCTTTCTGCGTCTATAAAGTAGAAACCCAACCGGAAAAAACGCCTTAACCTGATAGAGAAGCCTGCTTGATGGGAGCCCATTTTACGCGCCGGTTGGGGGAGGAGACGCCATGAAAACCCGACTATTCTTTGCTTTGATGCTGTGTATTGTCCTTTCCGGTGTGCTGGTTATGCCTGTTCAGGCGGACGGTATCATCATCCCGTACCCCTGTGATGGGATGGATTGTCCTCCCGAGCCGCTGCCAATTTCACAGCTTTCCATTCGCTACCACGATGTGACTGTGACGATCCAGGATCAAATCGCGGTGACCCGGGTGGACCAGGTTTCTACAACCCGAATGCCTGGACGGTGGAAGGCACGTATGTCTTCCCCCTGCCCGAAGGCGCAGCGGTGACAGATTTCACCTTATGGGTGGATGGACAGCCGGTCCAAGGCCAGGTGCTGGATGCCAACCAGGCCCGGCAGGTGTACCAGGATTCCATCCAAAATATGCAGGACCCGGCTTTGCTGGAATATATCGGGCAGGGGGCGGTCCAAGCCAGCGTCGCTCCCATCCTGCCCTATACGGAACGCCAGATCGAATTGGAATACACCCAGGCGCTGACCTCGGAGAACGGTCTTGTGGAATATGTGTATCCCTTGAACACGGAACGGTTCTCAGTTACACCGCTTGAATCCGTTCAGGTAAAGGTGACGATTATCGATAATGACCCGATCCAACTGGTTTATTCCCCCTCTCATCCAATCGATGTGCTCCAACCCTCCCTAAACGAGAGTGTGGCTACCTACACCGACACCTACGTGACGCCTGATACCGATTTCTCCTTATTTTATTCGGTGGGTAACCAGGAAGCGTTTCACCTGTTGACATACCGTGACCCTTCCGATCCAGAGGAGCAAGACGGTTACTTTATGATGCTGGTCGCTCCCCAACCGGATGTGGATGCCCAGGCTATTCCAAAGGATGTCATTCTGGTCCTGGATTGTTCTGGGAGTATGGAGGGCGAGAAGTTCGAACAGGCGCGCCAGGCAGCCCAATATATATTGGAACATCTTAACCCGTCTGACAGGTTCTCGCTGATCACCTTTAATACCTATGTCAACCGCTATTCCGCAGAGCCAACCTCGGCTGAACAAAACCAGCAAGCCATTGGCTGGTTGAATACCCTCAGCGCGAACGGTTCAACCGATATCAACCAGGCCTTACAACTCGCTTCCGCCCTGGTTGATGCCGAACGTCCCACCTATTTATTATTCATGACCGATGGACTTCCTACGGCGGGGGTAACCGACAGTCAGCAGATTTTGGATAATTTTGCCCGGACTGCATCGGATTCGCTGCGCTTATACCCGTTTGGGGTCGGATATGACGTTGATACTTACTTGCTCGACTCGTTATCCGAGCAGCACCATGGCTT
>DATMYN010000190.1:0-12514 GCA_035560875.1 Longilinea sp.
CGTTTCGATGGGGTCATTTAAATAGCTGTGCATCACTTGGGGACCGTGGATGATCATCTCGCCAGGCATACCCTGGCTGACTTCCTTTTCACCCGTTTCGGGGTCAACGATCCGGCACTCGACCCCCGGCAATGGCAAACCGATCGATCCGCTCCGGTTTTCGCCATACATGGGATTGCAGTGGGTTGCGGTGGGCGCTTCGGATAGACCATACCCTTCCAGTAGTTTTCCTCCGGTAAATTGTTCGAATTGTTCCTTTACCGGCTGCGGTAATGGGGCAGACCCACTGATGCAAGCCTTGATCGAACGCAGATCATAATGTCCGGCCTGAACATCAGGATGTTGGTTGATGGCTTGATACATACTCGGCACACCGGGGAATAAAGTGGCTTTATGTTTTTGGATCGCATCCAAAACCTCCTGGGTATTCCGTCCGTTGGGGATCAATACCAGGGTAGCGCCTAACGCGATCCCGAGACTCATGGCAATCACCATCCCATACACATGGAAAAGAGGTATTGCCGCGCACACTACTTCCTGGCCTTCATGCATACCGCTCAACCAACTTCGGAACTGAAGGGTGTTGGCTACCAAATTTCGGTGTAATCCGATGGCAGCCTTGGGGGTACCGGTGGTACCGCCGGAGAACTGATAAATGGCTGGACATTCTGCAGATATGACGGGGAGGGGCTCATCCCAACCCTGGCCAAGCAGCTCAAGCAGGTAATAATCACCATCCTGCAATGGGATGGGCAGATCCATAGGTTTCTTGTTGCCGGCCAATTTCCTGGCATCCTCAAGCTGTGTAACAACGACATGTTCAAGCGAGGTAGCCGCCCGGACAGCTTTTAGCATTCCATACGATTCAAATTCGCCGATCAACCAACGCTGGCTCAACTGGTTCACCTGGGCGATCATTTCGCTTTGGCGGTGATGCGGGTTCAAGGCCGTGACCACACCGCCTGCCTTCAGAATGGCATAATAAGCCAATATGAATTGGGGGATATTTGGCAGCGCTAACACCACCGGCTCACCCTCTTTGAGTCCATTCCCACGCAATGCCATGGCCAACCTGTCAACGGCTGTTTCAAGGTCCCGGTAGGTGATCGAACAGTCTCCCAGGATCAAAGCCGGGCGGTCGGGGAAATGGTAAGCCGATTGTTTTAGAAAGAAGGATAAAGGAACTTCGGGCATGGCAAAGTCATGCGGTACATCCGGGTCATATTTCTTTAACCAAGGACGCTCAGACATAATAAACCTTCCTATTCGGGTGGTTTCCAGGCTTCAGTTCTTTCAAGCCAATCTGAAATATCAGTTAGGGTCGACTGACCGGCATCAAACCAATGGATGGATGGATCGGTCGGTTTAAACCAATTCGCCTGACGGCGCACATAAATGCGGGTGCTGCGGCGGATACAGGTAACCGCTTCGGGTAGTGTTACCCGGCCTTTAAGATACCAGAGAATTTCACGATAACCAATCGCGGAAAGTGAAGGCAAGTACGGGTCGTAACCCTGGGATAATAATCCCTGTACTTCATCGACAAAACCGTGTGCCATCATCTCATCGATACGTTGGTCGATCCGTTGGTACAGCTCGGGGCGCGGCCGGTTGATACCGATATAAGCCACAGAATAGGGGCAAGGATCCTTGGTACGTTGGGCAGAAAAACGCTCTCCGGTCAGGAAGATTACTTCCAAAGCCCGGATCGTGCGGCGCATATTGGTAGGGTCGATCGAGCGGGCAGCTTCTGGATCAATGATGGCCAATCTATCATATAAAGCTTTATAGCCGATCTCATGTCCCCAGGATTCCAAGGCTTGGCGTAAGGTATGGTCAGGCGCCTGTGCCGGGGGAGACCACCCCTCCACGACAGCTCGTACATATTGGCCTGTGCCCCCTACCAGTAAGGGTAAATGTCCGCGCCCTTGGATCTCGGAAATGATCCGGCGGGCCTGTTCCTGAAAAGAAGCCAGGCTGCACCTTTCATCCGGATTGGCGATGTTGATCAAATGATGCGGTACCAGCGCCAGTTCAGCTTCACTGGGTTTGGCAGTACCGATATCCATGCCGCGGTAGAAATACCTGGAATCGGCAGAGATGATCTCTCCATGTATTCTTAAGGCTAATTGGATCGCCAGTTCGGATTTGCCAACGCCGGTAGGGCCAATGATGACGATCAATGGGTTAGGGTACGAGGGTAAGGGCATTTTCAAACCAAATGATTTCCGGATCCTGGTCAGCCTGTCGTAAACGGATGGCTACCACATCCATGCGCCAGTTCTCAGGATATTCAGGCAGATTTTGCAGGATGTGTTGGGCTGCGTTGAACATGTGTTGTTGTTTTCGCAGGGTAACCGCTTCTTCCGGTAACCCAAAGGAGGCACCGCGGCGGGTTTTTACCTCCACAAACACTACCGTTAATTCGATCCCGTCTCCCTGTTCCATAACAAGGTCGATCTCGCCAAAGGGGGTGCGGACATTGCGGGCCAATTCCCGCAGCCCATGTTGGACAAGGTAAGCAGCAGCCATATCTTCTCCCCAGCGTCCCAATTGCTGGCGATGAGCTGCTTGCGGTGTGCTACCCTTTCTTTTTTCAGGCATAGTATGCTACACTTACTCCGTAAACGGGAACGTTACCCCTGTCCTATCAGGAGCTTCTATGGGTAAGTATATCAACTTTTTGCGTGAAACCAGCTTGTTCTATAACCTTACCAACGCTCAACTTGAAATGGTCGATGCGATGTGCGAGGAGATGGTGTTTCAAAAAGATCAGGTTATCTATGAAGAGGGTTCACGCCAAAATGATTTCTATCTGGTGTTTTCCGGAACCATCGAACTCACGGTTACACCGCAGGGTTCCTCAAAGCCGGTATTAGTAGACAGGGTGGAAAAAGGTTCTCTTTTTGGTGAAACTGCCCTGGTAGAAGAACTCCCCCGCGCCACTTCCGCTCGATCGATAAAAGACACCCATGTACTCCGCATTGCACGCAATAAATTCATGCTTTTATGTAATACCTATGCCGACCTGGGATACCGGGTAATGTTCAACCTGGCAGTTTGCCTGGCAGAAAAGATGAAAAACCCAGAGTTTGGAAAACCCTGATACAATCAGCCCATGACCAGCGCTGAGATCATCGCCATAGGTACAGAACTCCTGTTAGGGGATATTCAGGATACAAATACCCGTTTTCTTGCCAAATCCCTGCGTTCTTGCGCCATCAATCTATACCGCATTACCACCCTCGGGGATAACCGCGATCGGATAACGAGTGCTATCCAAGAGGGGCTCAAACGCGTGGATATCCTCATCATCAGCGGGGGTTTGGGTCCAACGGTGGATGACCCCACCCGCGAAGCCGTTGCCCAGGCTGGCGGTAAGCCAACCGTTTTCCACCCCGAATTATGGGAAGAGATCAAAGCCCGCTTCAACCGCCTCGGACGGCAGCCGACTGAAAATAACCGCCGTCAGGCTTACCTGCCTGAGGGAGCGGATGCCATCCAAAACCCGGTCGGCTCTGCTCCGGGCATCTGGTGGAACCTCAATGGAAAGATCATCATCTGTTTACCCGGTGTGCCGCGTGAACTGGAATACTTGATGGATAATTGGGTATTGCCGGAACTTCGGAAACATTTTCCACAAGAGGGAATCCTGGTATCGCGTGTGTTCCATACCGCTGGTATTGGCGAATCCCAGGTGGATGAGATCGTCGGCGATTTTGAAACCCTTGATAACCCAACCGTCGGTTTGTTGGCTCATTCCGGCCAGGTGGATATCCGCCTGGCAGTGAAGGCCCACGAAAAGACAGAGGCTGAAAAATTGTTAGCCCCATACGAAGCTGAGATCCATAAACGGTTAGGTCGGAATATTTATGGAATAGATGGTGAGACTTTAGCTCTGGCAGTGGGGAAACAACTCAACGATCTGGGTTGGAGGCTTGAGACCCAATTTAATGGGTTGGATGAACATTTTGCACCCGTTTTTCAAGATGTCAATGAAGTGATACACTATAAATCAGAAGAGGAATGCCCGGTAGTACATTTGGATATTTCTTTACGGTCATATCCTGACCGGCAGACGTTATTGCTGCATGTTTCATCACCGCATGGTGTAAAAGAAGCCGAACGTAACTTTGCCGGCCCTCAAGAGAGCATCAATCCTTGGTCGATCAATATGACCCTGGATTTTTTGAGACGATATTTATGGGATTGTTTCGATCAAATTCATGGAGAACCTACGAATGCAAAAAGTTGATTATTTATTCCTTAATGCCACTGTTTTAACCATGGATCAAGCTCTGCGCCAATATGAACAAGGCGCAGTTGCTGTAAAAGGCGATGAAATTATCGCAGTTGGTCCTGAGGAAGAAATAAAAGGTAATTATTCTGCCACCGAGGTCATCGATTGCGGGGGTAAGGTATTGATGCCGGGTCTTGTGAATGCCCACACTCATGTGCCCATGACCCTGCTGCGCGGTCTGGCAGATGACTTACGCCTGGATGTATGGTTAATGGGTTATATGATGCCGGTCGAACGGGAGTTTGTTTCACCGGAATTTGTCGATCTGGGCACCCGCCTGGCTTGCGCAGAAATGATCCGCAGCGGCGTAACCTGCTTTGCCGATATGTACTATTTTGAGGAAGATGTAGCCAAAGCCACCGCTTCGGTTGGTTTACGGGCGCTGTGCGCTGAATCGGTGCTCAAATTCCCAACACCCGATGCGATGTCGTTCGAAGAATCACTGGAATACACACGTGAGTTCATCAAACGCTGGAAAGGCCACCCTTTGATCGTGCCCGGTGTGGCACCGCATGCTCCATACACCTGTACCCCCGAGATCCTGCGGGCGTGCGCCAACCTGGCGATCGAATTCGATGTGCCCCTGCACACTCACATTTCCGAGACCGCGATAGAGGTAGAGAACATGCGCCGGGAGAACGGCATGCCGGTTGTACCCTGGGTGAAGAAACAGGGTCTGTTGGAAGCCAAGGTACTGGCAGCCCACTGTGTGCATATTGATGAGGGTGAGATCCGTACGCTGAAGCATGTCAATGCCGGGGTCGCCCACAACCCATCCAGCAACCTAAAATTAGCCTCTGGGGCTGCCCCGGTGAAAAAGATGCTGGAAGAGGGTTTAAATGTCGGTATCGGAACAGACGGCCCAGCCTCGAACAATGATCTGGATATGTTCGAAGAAGTCCGTTTGGCCGCTTTCCTGGCAAAAATGAGCAGCAACGACCCGACTGCCCTGCCCGCCCAGCAGGCGTTATTGATGGCAACCCGCTTGGGCGCCCAAGCTATGCATATGGGCGATATCACCGGTTCATTGGAACCCGGTAAACGGGCCGATTTGATCCTGGTGGATATCAACACCCTGCACAACAGCCCGCGCTTCCGCCGGGATCCGCGCGGAGCCTATGCGCAGATCGTATATGCCGGTAAAGCCACGGATGTCAGCGATGTCATGGTCAACGGCGCCTGGTTGATGCGTGGCCATCAACTATTGACGATCGATGAAACTGAACTGATGACGAAAGCTCAGGAATATGCAGCCAAGATAGACACCTTCCTGATCCATCGGGAACAATCCGTGATCAGCAAGCTGATCGCCATCGGCGGTACGACCGAAGAGGAGAGCTTTGAGGTTCAAGCTAAGGTCAGCATTAATGACCGCGAAACCATCTTGAAGAAACTAGAAGATCCCCAAGTGGAGATCATGCGCAAACGTCATTATCGTGAATATGACACTTACTTCCTCTTCTCCGAAGTTGAGCAAGGTATCCTGCGCTATCGGGAAGATCATTTCATTTTGGATGATGGTTCCATCAGCAACGTCCGCTCCCGTCTGACCCTGATCGGGCAGACGATCGAATACCGCTTCCCGCAAGAAGTGCTGCTTTCGCGCAGCCGTTATCTGGCGCCGGCCACCCAGAGCTTGCGCTTCTACCGTGAATACTTCCAACCCGGTCGCGAGGTGGAAGTAGAAAAAGACCGCCTGCGCTTCCTGATCAAATTCCAGGATACCGAATTCTTCCTTAACCTGGATAAGGTAATAAAACCGGTCGGTGGTCACTTCCTGGAGATCAAGAGCCGTACCTGGAGCCGGGCCGATGCAGATAACAAATCGCATTTGGTTGTGGAATTAATGCAGTTGTTAGGTGTCGATCCTAAACATGCCATATCGGAAGATTATATGGAAATGGTTGGTAAATCCAGCTAAGGAAATCCATTGAGCGATCCACGAAAGCTGCGTGTTCTTTTCATCGCCTCAGAAGCTGACCCGCTGGTCAAGATTGGTGGCTTGGGGGATGTGGCTGGTTCATTACCGGCTGCCTTAAAAACCCTTAGCTTAAGTGACTTTAATGATCGCAGCCTGGATATCCGCCTGGTTATCCCGTATTACCCAACGATCGCGGCAGGCAATTGGCGCCCAAAAATATTGACTGAATTTGATCTGGAGCTGCCCACCGAGAAAATTCCGGTAAAAGTATATGCGCTAAAGTACAAAGACGTACCCATCTATTTGATCGATGGGGAACCGGTAGCAAAATGCCAAAGTGTGTACTCGCTGAATACTGTCGAAGACGGTGATAAATTCACCTTCTTCTCTCTGGCAGCCCTGGAATTATGTAAAGCCATCAAATGGAAACCGGATATACTGCATGCCAATGATTGGCATACCGCTTTGGCGGTCTACCACCTGGCGGAAATACGAACGAGCGATCCATTCTTTTCAAAGACCCGCAGTCTGC
The DNA here is from genome assembly GCA_035560875.1 of Longilinea sp. Taxonomy (GTDB): domain Bacteria; phylum Chloroflexota; class Anaerolineae; order Anaerolineales; family Anaerolineaceae; genus DATMYN01. The sequence goes on from DATMYN010000190.1 coordinate 6,754, forward strand.
TCTCTTTACACAACCTCCCCTTCATGGGCGCCGGTACCCGTTCCAGTTTGGATCGTTTTGGGATTGTCCCCAGCACAGACACCACCCTGCCCGTTTGGGGGCGCGAGCTGCCTCTGCCGATGGGATTATCAACCGCCGATGCCATTGTGGCAGTCTCTCCCCAATACAGCAAAGAGATCTTGAAGCCGGAGTACGGTTGTGACTTGCAGGGTTTCCTAGCCACTCGAAAAGACAAACTCTCCGGGATCATCAACGGCTTGGATTTTTCTCTCTGGGATCCGGCCAATGATAGTGCCATTCGATCACCCTTTTCAATCCATGATTTAAACGGAAAAGCGGATAACAAAAAGGCGGTTTGGGAGGAATATAATTTCTCCGGCGACTTCGAAAAACTACCTCTGCTGGTGTTGATCAGCCGGATGGACCGTCAAAAAGGTATCGACATTGCCCTGGAAGGCTTGCGCAGGATACTTCAAAATGGTCAGCATTGTAATTGGCGGGCGATCCTGTTAGGCAGCGGTGATCCAAACCTGGAAGGTCAAACTGCCACTCTGGCGTTTGATTTTCCCGAACAGGTGCGGGCGGTAAAACGCTTTGATTCACAATTATCCCATCGCCTGTATGCCGGCGCCGACATATTGATGATGCCCTCACGGTATGAAGCCTGCGGTCTTTCACAGTTGATCGCCATGCGCTACGGCTGTTTACCGGTCGCCCGGGCAACCGGCGGTCTGGTGGATACGATCAAAGACGGCAAGACGGGGTTCCTATTTGCGCCCATTGAAGCGGAAGCGTTCCAAGGTTCGCTTGAAAGGGCTTTAGCTCTCTACGGACAGCCCAAAAAGTGGCTGGTGATGCAAAAAAAAGCCATGCAAGAAGATTTTTCATGGCATAATTCAGCTATCCAATATGCCAGGTTATATGTCTCATTGGTAGATGAAGGTAAGAACTTTCTTAAGAGGTGACCTATGTTCAAACGCAGTTCCGGAATCATCCTGCATCCATCCAGTCTTCCCGGCCCTGATGGGATTGGAGACCTTGGTCCTGAGGCATTTCGGTTCATCAACTTTTTGGCTGAAACAGGGTGTTCTCTCTGGCAGGTTCTGCCTTTAGGTCCAACCGGATATGGCGACAGCCCGTATCAATGTTTTTCTGCCTTTGCCGGAAACCCTTATCTGGTCAGCCCGGCTCTTTTACTTGAAGCGGGTTTGTTGGCTCGTTCCGAATTGGCCGACCGGCCGGTATTCCCCGATCATAAGGTGGATTACGGTCCGGTGATCCAATGGAAAGTGAATCTGCTGCAAAAAGCGTACACACATTTCCGCCAATCCGCCCCCGCTAGCATTAAAACAGCTTTCAAAGCCTTTCAAGAAGCCGAAGCGTTCTGGCTGCCAGATTTTGCCTTATTTATGGCCATCAAACAATCCCAAGGGGGAGTGGCTTGGGGAAATTGGCCGATCAGCCTGCGCCAACGGGATCCAGCAACCTTGGAAGCCTTTAGGAAGGACCATAAGGAACAGATCCAGCAGCATACCTTCTCGCAGTTCCTTTTCTACCAACAATGGGCAGCCATAAAAACCTATGCCAATGAAAAGGGCATCCGGGTGATCGGGGATATCCCAATATTTGTGGCGTATGACAGTTCAGATGCCTGGTCGCACCCCGAACTGTTTTATTTGAGTGATAAAGGCCAGCCGACGGCTGTTGCCGGAGTACCACCAGATTACTTCTCACCCACCGGGCAGTTATGGGGAAACCCGCTGTACCGTTGGAATATCCACAAGAAGCAGGAATTTAGTTGGTGGATCGAACGGGTTAAAGCCAATCTGAAACTGTATGATATCCTTCGCCTGGATCATTTCCGCGGCTTTGCCAAATACTGGGAAGTACCCGCCGGGAAACCAACTGCAGAGGTTGGCCGTTGGGCTCCCGGTCCCGGAGCCGCGTTCTTTAAGGCTATTGAAAAAGCACTGGGAAGCCTGCCGATCATTGCCGAAGATTTGGGTGAGATCACCCCGGATGTGATCGCTCTCCGCGACCAGTTCAATCTGCCGGGAATGAAGATCTTCCAATTTGCGTTTGCCAGCGATTCACACGATCCCTTCTTACCGCATAATTACACAGCCAATTGTGTGGCTTATACCGGCACCCACGATAATGACACGTCTCTGGGGTGGTATCGCAGTGCAACCCCCAAAGAGCAGGATTTCATCCGCCGTTACCTGGCGCGCTCAGGGGATGATATCAGTTGGGATATGATGCGGGCGGTATGGGCTTCTGTGGCTATGTTCGCTCTAGCCCCCATGCAGGACCTGTTCAGCATGCCCACCGAAGCACGCATGAACTTCCCCGGTAAACCGGCCGGCAACTGGCAGTGGCGCTTGATGCCGAATGCCTTGAACACCGGTTTATTGGAACGAATCCATGAGATGAACCAGGTCTACAGCCGGGATGCACTGGAAAAACCAAAAGAGAAATAATTAACAAGATGAGCTAACAAGAGTGGATTCCAAATCCACTCTTGTTTTTTTAACTTGGTTGTTTTTCAGATCGGGTTGCCAGATAAATGCCAACCAGTATCAATACCCCGCCGCCCATTTCCAGCACAGATGGAGCTTCTCCCAAAAACAACAATGCCAATAAAGTGGCGCTGATCGGTTCCCCCAACAACGCCACCGAAACAAACGATGCGGATAAATATTTCAAAGCCCAATTTACGGTTGAATGCCCGATCAACTGCGGGACCAAGCCCAGCAGTAGGAGGCAGCCGTAGACCGGAAGCGAATATCCCGTGAAGGAATAACCCAAGCTGATGGATACCCCCACCAACACAGTGGCCGCGACCCCGTAAACTATGAATATATACGGCACGGTGGATAAAGTACCGCGCGCCCGCCGGCCGATCATGATATAAGCTGCATCACACACTGCCCCGGCTAAGGCCAGCAGGTTTCCCCACATAGCCCTTCCCTGGAAGAAACTCCCGATCTGGGTGCATACCAAACTGCCGGAATCAAACCGGCAACCTTCGCTTAATCCAACCACGGTGCTGCCCGTTAAAGCCACAATCAACCCGATCACCGCGATGGTGGGGAGCTTTTCCTTCAACAATGCCGGAGAAGCCAATGCCACCCACAAGGGGACGGTGGCAACCAGCACCACCGAACTGGCCACCGAGGTGTATTCGAGGGAGGTGATCCAGGTAGCAAAATGAGCCGCCAGGAACAACCCTGCCAACCCAGCCCATACCCATTGGCGGCCCGGAAGCTGTTTGAGCTCGCCCCGGTAACGTCCCAATGCGAAGGGACCCAGCACCAGGGTGGCGATGAGCAAACGTGAGGCCGCGATCACCAAAGAAGGTGCCTCTCCCTGGGCAACGCGGATCATCACGGCTGCGGTGGAAACAGCCAAGAGGGCGCCAATAAGAGCCAGGTAAGGGGAAATGGGTGGTTTTTGCTGCATCGTTTTTCCTACTCGATCATCGTAAAAGTATACGGTATTGCAGCCTGCGAAGCAAGTTGATTATTTTAAAGTGGATTTTTAGGTCCTACTTTTATAGTTCGGGCTATAATTAATCATACTTTAATCCAGGGAGAAAAACATGGCTAAGGCAACCTATAGCTTTCCACGCGGGTTCTTATGGGGAACAGCAACCGCCTCGCAACAAGCTGAAGGACAAAACATAAACAACAATTGGTCTGCCTGGGAAACCCAACCCGGTCGTATCCGTGAAGGTCACAAAGCCGGCCTGGCCTGCGATTGGTGGGGAGGGCGTTGGAAAGAAGACTTTGACCGCGCCAAAGAAACCGGACAAAATGCACACCGCTTATCCATCGAATGGAGCCGCATCCAACCCACTCCGGACCGCTGGGATGAGGATGCCCTCGATCATTACCGTCAAATGGTACGTGGTCTTGTCGACCGCGGCATGACCCCCATGGTCACGTTACATCACTTCTCTGACCCATTATGGCTGGTCGATCGCGGCGGCTGGGAAAGCCCCGAGACACCGGCTTTGTTTGAGGCCTATACCCGTAAGGTTGTGGAAGCCCTTAAGAGCTATGTCAGCCTGTGGTGCACCATCAACGAACCGAATGTGTACACGGTTTGCAGTTATCTCACAGGTGAGTTTCCCCCTGGTAAAACCGACCTCAATGCCACAAGCCAGGTCTATATCAACCTGGTAAAAGGGCATGTTCTCTCTTATAAAGCCATCCACGAGATCCAACCCGCAGCCCAAGTCAGCATAGCCATGAATTACAACGGGTTCGAGCCTTCCAGGCCGTGGTTCTTTCTAGATACCTTCCTGTCAAATTTCATGACATCCAATTTTAATTATGCCTTTCCGATGGCATTGAAAACCGGTAAATTGAATTTTGCAGCTAAACGCACATCCATCCCTGAGGCGGCCGGGACGATGGATTATTACGGCCTTAATTACTACACCGTTCAAAAAGTAGCCTTTGTGTTGAAACCAAAAGACATGTTCTTTCGCCGCTTCTTTCCGGAAGGATCAGAGCTGAGTCCAACCGGTTTTATAGCCAACCGGCCGGATGGTTTCTTCAAAGCCATGCAGTTCGCCAATTCCTTTGATCTACCTATTTACATTACAGAGAACGGTGTCGAGGATCCTGAGGATACCTTCAGACCGAAATACACGGTGCAGCACATCCACCAAATGTGGCGGGCGGTCAATTACACATACCCTATCCGAGGTTACTTTCACTGGACGCTGGTGGATAATTTCGAGTGGGAACGCGGCTGGACTCAACGCTTTGGGTTATGGGGACTGAATGTGGACACCCAGGAACGCATCCGCCGCAAGAGTGTGGATGTCTACGCCCGCATTTGTAAGGAGAATGCCATCTCCTCCGATATGGTGGCAGAATACATACCCGGCTTGCTGCCGGTATTATTCCCCGATTAATCATAAACCGAATCAAAAAAGCTCCTAAAGGCACCTTTGGATCACCTTTAGGAGCTTTTTAATCTTGATCTACTTGATCCGGCTGTTTCTTTCTTCCCACACACTCACAGCCGAGCGGATAAGCGCTTTCACATCCTCATCGGGCACATCTTCAACCCCATTGAAATGATTAAGTCCAACCCAAACAACCACACCTACAGGCGGCTGCTCTACCAGTTTAATCCCTTTACTTTTAAGAGGTGAACTTTCCAATTTTTCTTGCAATATTTCATCAATGGCTTGAACCATGCTCTTTACTACCGGAACATCGTTTTGCACGACGGTCGGAGTGATCGCCCCGGGTAGAACAGTCACTGAAGGAGTGGGTTTAAGTACGGGGGGTAATTTAGCCTCCGCCTCGACGAGTTTCGATTGACCAGGAGTAGGGGTTGGGACAGGTACAGGCAATGGTGTTGGAGTGGCAGCCGGTTTGGTTTCAACCGCTGAGGGAGGGTTTAAACCTGCCAGCCAACCCGCCCATTCCATACCTACCTGACGGAGTGTCTTTGCTGGGTTTTTATCCGGTTTTTCACCCTTGCGATAGATCTTACCGGCATACTCGGTGAGTAAAGCTCCGGTCTTTTCTTCCCGCCATAAACGCACCAATGGTTGGTGAACATCAATGTTGATCCCTTCGGGAATATCACTATTTTCAGGTCTTTCCTTTTCACGTTCAGACCAAAGATACATCACGAAAGCCCCGGCGACGAATCCCAGGAATGCGGTGAGGAAAGCAATAAGAATTTGGCTGAGTAAAGGACTCATCAGAAAACTTCCTTTCCCTTGGAATCTGTA
>DATMYN010000191.1:0-4056 GCA_035560875.1 Longilinea sp.
TGGCAATAGACGACAATTTTATCACTTCGCTCAATGAATGGACAGAACTATTTATGCACCGGTCTATGCATAATTTTTTCCATTTCGCTCGAGAAAAAAATCTGAGCATGCCCCAAATCGGAGCATTATTCCAAATCCAACATCGCAAAAGTAAGGTGACGGATCTGGGAGAAAATTTAAAAGTCAGTGCCCCGGCTGCCAGCCAAATGCTAGAAAAACTGGTGCAACAAGGTTTGATCACCCGCTCTGAGGACCCCGAAGACCGGCGTGCCAAATACATTGTACTGACTGAAAAAGGCAGCCAAATCCTTCAAGAAGGCATCCTTGCCCGCCAATCGTGGACATCAGAATTGGCATCAACCATGACGGATGAAGAAAAAAAATTGGTTTTACAGGCAGTTTCGGTCTTGATCGCTAAAACAAAACAACTTCAAGACAACACACCTGAAAAACATCATTTCCCGTTCACTGAGGAGCAATAATACTCATGCTACGTCTCTTAAAGTACTTAAAACCGTATACCTTATTGATCCTGATCGCCATTGCGCTTTTATTTGTTCAAGCCAATGCTGATCTGGCCTTACCGGATTACATGTCGAAGATCGTGAATATCGGTATCCAGCAAGGCGGTGTGGATAGCGCTGTCCCAACGGCTATTCGCCAAAGTGAAATGAACCGCTTGTTCATTTTCATGACGGCCGAAGAGCAATCGACAGTGCTCGCCAATTACACTCTGATCGATAGTACTTCTTCCGATTACAGCACCTATCTGGAAGAATACCCTACCCTCTCAGATGGTCCCATCTATGTGAGGAATGAAATCAATCAAGCTACGATTGACAGCTTAAACCCCATCATGGGAAAAGCGCTATTGATCGTTTACGGTATCGAGCAAGCTGCAGCCGATCCAACCCAAGCAGCAGCAATGTCTGCCCAATACGGGTTTGACCTCTCTCAAATACCCGCCGGAATGGATATCTTTTCCGTGTTAAGCTCCCCAATGGGTCAGCAAATGCTGCCGCAGATGCTGGATGGGATCAACACCAGATTTGCGAGCATGGATACCAGCACCATCGTTCAAGCTGCAGCCGTGGCTGTAAAGGCTGAATATACTGCCCTGGGAGTGGACACCGGTCACTTAGCTTCCAACTATATTTGGAATGCCGGTTTCCTCATGCTTTTATTGACCCTGGTCTCAGTGATTTGTACGGTCATTGTGGGATTCCTTTCTGCCAGAACTGCCGCCGGGCTAGCCCGCGACCTGCGCAGGAATGTTTTTGAACGAGTCGAGAGTTTTTCCAGCACTGAATTCGATAAATTCTCAACCGCCTCGTTGATCACCCGCACAACTAATGATGTTACCCAAATCCAAATGGTAGTGATCATGATGATGCGTATGGTGATCTATGCCCCAATTATTGGTATCGGTGGTGTCATCCGGGCATTAAGTAAAACAACCTCCATGTGGTGGATCATTGCCCTGGCAGTTGTCGTATTATTCGGTTTGATCATCACCGTCTTCTCGATCGCTCTGCCTAAATTCAAGAGCATCCAGAATTTGATCGACCGCTTGAATTTGGTAGTCCGTGAAAACCTATCCGGCATGATGATCATCCGTGCCTTCAATATGCAGTCCTTCGAAGAAGAACGTTTCGACAAGGCAAATAAAAACCTGACCGGAACAATGCTCTTTATAAACCGCATCATGGTTGTGATGATGCCGGTAATGATGCTGGTCATGAACGGTCTGATGCTGTTGATCATCTGGATCGGATCACACGAAATCGCCCAAGCCCAAATGCAGGTCGGCGATATGATGGCATTTATGCAATATGCCATGCAGATCGTGATGGCTTTCATTATGTTAGCCTTGATGTTCATCATCCTGCCAAGAGCTACCGTATCCGCTGATCGGATTGCGGATGTCCTCGGCACAGAACCCGTTATCAAGGACCCGAAGCAGCCGAGGAATTTCCCGGAATCATTTAAAGGTACCGTGGAATTTAAAAATGTAAGTTTCCGTTATCCCGGCGCCGAAGAAGATGTCCTCCACAATATCTCCTTTACAGCAAAACCCGGACAAACAACCGCCTTTATTGGTACTACGGGTTCAGGGAAATCCACCATCGTTAACTTGATCCCGCGCTTCTACGATGTATCTGACGGTGTCATCTTGGCAGATGGGATCGACATTCGCGAAGTAACCCAACACGACCTGCGCGATAAGATCGGCTATGTATCCCAAAAGAGCAACTTATTCTCCGGCACGATTGAGAGCAATCTGCTGTATGCCGATGAGAATGCCACCCCGGAAGCGCTAAAACTGGCTGCCGATATTGCCCAGGCAAGTGAATTCATCGATGAGAAACCGGAAGGGATGAAAACAGAAATATCCCAAGGCGGTACCAACGTCTCCGGTGGTCAGAAACAAAGGCTCTCGATTGCGCGTGCTTTGGTAAAGAAAGCCCCGATTTATATCTTTGATGACAGTTTCTCAGCGTTGGACTTTAAAACCGACTCTGCCCTGCGCAAAGCCCTTAAGCAACATACCCGTCAAAGCACATTGTTGCTCGTTACGCAGCGGATAGCTACCATCAAAAATGCCGAGCAGATCATCGTGCTTGATGAAGGCGAGATCGTGGGGAAGGGTACTCATCAAGAGTTGATGAAAGATTGCGAAGTCTATCGTGGCATTGCATTATCGCAATTGAGCAAGGAGGAACTGGCATGAGCATGCACAACAGCAATGAACCTGCTCCACGCCGCCCGGTGGGCGGCCGCGGATTTGGACCGATGGGCGGCGGGCCGATGGCAATGCAAAAAGGGGAGAAACCACGCGATTTTAAAGGTACTTTGAATAAATTGGTCAAGTATCTTGGTCAATACAAGGTATTGATCCTGGTCGTTTGGGTCTTCGCGATCGCCTCAACAGTGTTCTCCATTGTTGGACCGAAGATCTTAGGGAAAGCCACCACCAAACTTTTTGAAGGTGTAATGGCTCAAATAGCCGGCACCGGTGAAATTGACTTTGTCTACATCGGCAACATCATCATGTTAACGCTGGGGTTGTATGTGGCCTCAGCCGCCTTCAGCTATATCCAAGGTTGGATCATGTCTGATATTGCCATGAACATCACGTACCGGTTCCGCAAAGACATTTCCACCAAGATCAACCGGATGCCGCTGCGCTACTTCGATGGCACCAATCACGGCGAAGTGCTCTCCCGCGTTACCAATGATGTTGATACGGTCAGCCAAACCCTGAACCAAAGTCTTTCGCAGATCATTACATCCGTCACGACCGTGATCGGTGTACTTGTGATGATGATCTCGATTAGTTGGCAGATGACGTTAGTGGCACTCGCCATTTTGCCGCTTTCTTTCCTCATCTTGATGTTGATCATCAACAAATCACAGGTCTATTTCAAACGGCAGCAAGATTATCTTGGGCATGTGAACGGCCACATTGAAGAAATGTACGGCGGTCATGTCATCATGAAAGCCTTCAATGGCGAGAAGAAAAGTGTGGGTGAATTTGACGAGATCAACGTCACCCTTTTCGACTCAGCCTGGAAGTCCCAATTCCTATCCGGTCTGATGTTCCCGATCATGAATTTCGTCGGCAACCTGGGATATGTGGCCGTCTGTGTTCTCGGCAGCTACCTGGCTGTCAACGGCACCGTTGCGATCGGTGATATTCAAGCGTTTATTCAATATGTGCGTACATTTACGCAGCCGATCTCTCAGATCGCCAATATCTCCAATATTCTGCAGCAAACCATGGCGGCTGCGGAGCGCGTATTCGAATTCCTGGGTGAAGGGGAAGAAATCCCCGATCCGGCTAACCCCACCCACATTGCTGATTTCAAGGGTCGTGTGGATTTCAAGAATGTTCACTTTGGCTACAACCCAGACAAGATCATCATCAATGATTTTTCCTTCTATGCTGAACCCGGTCAGAGGATCGCCATCGTTGGCCCAACCGGCGCCGGTAAGACCACCATGGTCAAATTACTCATGCGCTTCTATGATGTGAACAGCGGTTCCATTCAGATC
>DATMYN010000192.1:0-4696 GCA_035560875.1 Longilinea sp.
ATTCTTGATTCAAGTCCTGAGCAAAAACATAAGAATCATCCCAATAAGCCCAGTCGGTTGAGGTACGATCAATACCGGAAATGATAGTTTGCAGGGCTTGTTGGGCTTGTTGGATATTCTTTACCGTTGTTTGTTGTTCGACTTGAGAAAAGCTGTTGAGCACCACAGACCGAACAACGAAAAAGGCCAGTGTGATCACAACCACAAAGGCAAGGGTTAAGAAAATTAGCGTTTTTGCCCGGAGTTTCATAGAGTATCTCCCGGTTTTGTTTCGATTCCAGTATTACCAGCGGCCTTACGCGTCCGTTTTGGGGCAGGGGCAGGGGTGGGAAGCGGAGGCTCTTGGGTAACCTTAATTTCAATCTGTGCCCGTCTAGAACCCATAGCATTGGCAATTTCACGTGCTGAGGTTTGGATGATGCTGGTCATATCGACTGACCGGCGGATCTTATCGGTGATCTCAAATAGCTGCTGCTGGCGGAGCACTTGTTGCCGAATGCGGGTAACCAATTGAACGTTCGAGATCACGGCTCCAAGGCTTGTGCCCAGGGTGGAGAGAATGTCTTGGGTGTTGGGATCATAAGCATTTGGATTCTCGTTCTCCATATTTAGGACACCCAAAAGGTTATCGCCAAACAAGATGGGGACTGCCAATTCTGAACGAACAGAAGCCAAAATGGGGATATAGCGCAGTTCAGTTAATGTATCTGCAACCCGAATGGCTTTCCGTGTTTCAGCGACAGTGCCGATAATCCCTTCCCCGACTTTTGCTTCCACATTTTCAAGGTCTAAGGATAAGGGATACCCAGCGTGGGTAATAACCCGTAACGTGGTCGGGTCGTTTTGATCCAATAAATAAACTGAAACCAATTCACCCGGAAGGGCTTGTGTGATCGATCTTGCAACCGATGAAAGTGACTCTTTTACGGTAGTACCGGTGGCGGCAGATGAAGTGATCTCATACAGCAAGCGTTGTTTGGTAATGTAATCCTGGGTCTGTGTAAAATAGGTTGCGTTTGAAAGGGCGATGGCTAACTGGTCGGAAAGGAGTTGAAGAATATTCCGGCTCTCTTCACTAAACGCATCTATTTGATCGGACTGAACATCCAGGGCTCCCAAGATCCTATCACCAACCTTAAGCGGAATGGCGGCTTCTGCCATGGTATCCGGAAGCATGGGGTTGGGATAATAGTTAGGGTTGCTGTGGACATCATTCACAATAACCTGAACACCGGTTGATGTAGCCTGGCCAACCAGAGATTGCGAACCGACTGCCAATTTATGGCCGGCTTCACGCATTTTCTCACCGGCTTGACTGGTGGATTCGCGCAGTACGGCGTTTTCACCTGACTGGTCAATAATGAAGATGGCGGCGTGGTAGAAACCGAACCGTTCTCGGATCAAGGTTACCGCTTTTCGAAGGACCTCTTCAACTTGCAGCGTACCGGCGGATTCACGGGCAATTTCGGCGGTGGTGAGCAGTTGTTCGGTCCGTTGTTGGGCCAGATCTTCACTAACCTTTAGATTGGATATATCGTGGGTAATTGTCATCAAACCGGCCGGCCGGTTAGCGGTATCCAAGATCGGGATCTTGCTCGTACTTGCCCAAATCGTTGTCTGATCGTTCAACTTTAATTCATGATGAATATCGAATACCGGTTTGCGTCCTTCCAGAACCTTCGTATCGGATAATTCCTCCGGTTCTCCAGACTCAGTACCGATTACATCCGACTCAGTGCGTCCGAACAACTCATCAAGATCCGTTATGCCCTTGGCGGATAGATAAGATTGGCTGACACGGATCAATTTGCCGTCTTCATCTTTGAATGTGATCAGGTCGGGAGAAGAATCCAACCAAGCATCCAGCAAGAATTTTTCTTGTTCATAATCCCGGACGGCTGCCTGCATTTCAGATGTAAGTTGGGTATTCTGAATGGCGATCGCGACCGTTGGGGCGATTGTTTGAAATAGGAAGAGATCCTGTTCGGTAAACCGTTCTTCCTTTTCACTATCTTGGACGATCATTGCACCAACAGTCCGCCCGCCAACTTGAAGCGGAACCCCCAGCCACGATTTCGCCACAACCCCCGTTATTTTTTGGCTAAGTTGTTGGGCTTGGAAATCGGTATCCTTTACCAACAATAACGGCAGCCGGTTTTGGATCACATGTGAAACGAGGCCGTCGCCAAGGGTAAAAGGTTCCACAGAAACAAGGTCTTCGCCTTCATAAGCAAAGGGGATCTTAACCGTTTTTGACTCTTCATCCAAAACGGCGATCATGAAACCCAAATTCTCTCCCAGAATGCGGATGACCTCTGTATGCAGCAAATCATATAATCGATACAGATCGGTCTCAACCGAAATCGATTTACCGATATTTCCCAATGTTTGCAGTTCTTTTACTTGTTGGTTCAAGGTCTTTAAGACCAAAATCCGATCCAACGCGGCACTGGCGGATTGCATCATGCGGGCATAGGGTTGGACTTGCGAATTAACTAGTGGGGTGATGTCGCGTGAACCGACAGCCAACAGATAACGCACCTTATTTTGGGCAACCACGGGGATGAGGGCGGCCGAACGACAATCACGCCTGGATAGGAATGTAACGATGGGATCATATACCGGCGTATTAGGATTATGCAGGTCGTCCAGCATCACAAGACGTTTGCCCAGTAATTCTTCTGTATCTTTTAATGGCTGAATGCGCAAACCCTTTAGGGTTACATCAAAACCGGTGCCCTGGGGGTCAAAAAGATCAAGGAGCCGGATGTTGTCTTTTTGAAAAGAGAATAGGAACATGGGCTGTTCGGATTGGGCAATCGCTTGGCGGACCAAGCGCACAACATCATTCTCTTCACCAGAATCAGAAATTCCACGGATTGTCTGTTCAACACGCGAGGTATCCTGGAATTGGAGCGGTTCCGTGGAAGTAGTAAGTACTGACTGAACGGTATTGGCAATATTTACTGATAGTGATTTATAGAAGCTTATTGTCTCAGTCGAGAAATAATCCTCCACCGTTGATTGGATATCCAAGATACCCATTAACCGCTGACCAACTAGGATGGGGAGAACCAGTTGACTGATCGTTTCAGGAAGGATCGTCCCGGGGGTGTAATAATCTTCTTTGGGATTGATCCCGGTTTTGGTAAAGTCCGTTTTCGACTGGATCACGGAACCGATCGGGGTTTGAGATAGCGCCGGAACGCGTGTACCTTGAATTAGAATACCCGAGTTTTGAGATTCGCTAAAGAATGAAAGGACAGCATCTCCGTTGGTATCGTCCATGATGTACAGAGAGGCTAGATTGCAAGGAAAACGAGTAATAATGAGGTCTAAGACTTTTTGGAAAACTTCTTCTTGAGCAAACCCACCGGCAGAAAGATGGGTTACTTCTACGAATGTTTTTAGTTGGATTGCCAGATTAGCAGCGTTGGTAGTGAGGTTTTGCACGCGTTGATGGGTTTTTTCCGACAAGAGATTGAGGGATTCTCCCAGCAGACCTAATTCATCGCTGCGAGTTACATTCACTGGGGAGGCTGAGGTCTCACCACGGGCGAGAAGGGTTGCCTTATAGGTGATATCACTCAAGCTTTGAATGATGGGGCGATAAAAGATGATCGTAACGATAGCTGAAACACCTACACCGATTCCGATGGCAATGATATTCTGGGTGGTAGCAAAATCCGATAGAGAGGCTGGCCCATTTAATAATATGATCGTGAAGATCACTGCAGCTATTGGCACAATAGCTACTAAAAGTGTTCGCAGCAAGAGAGATCGCAATAAGCTGCGGCGTGCCATTACCGGACGTTGTGACCTACCGGTGGTGCTAGGATTGCTCATGGATTTCTCCTTAACTTAGTTCCCAAACAGCCTCACCGTTGAGGATTCGTTGAATTTGATCAGGGAACCGGTCAGGGTCTAAAGGTTTTCCTAAGAAACCATTGAAACCAGATTCGCGCGCTTTTTCCATTTGCTCTTCACTGGCTTCAGCGGTAACTGCGATAACAGGTAAATTCTTTAAGGTGGGGGAGTGCCGGATCTTGTTAAGGGCACCATACCCATCTTCATAAGGCAAGCGGATATCCATCAGGATCAGATCCAGCCGGGGAAGTGTATCGGCATACTCAACAACCTCATATCCGGAGGTTTTCCACTCACAATGTATTCCCAAAAAACCCAACATTCGGGCTATGAGCACAAAATTGCCTACATTATCTTCTACTACCAAGATGGTTGTGTTTGATGGTTCTTTATTGGTAGAAGTGGCTTCAGTCATTTGCAATGTTCCTATCCAAGATATTTTTCCATTTCATCGAAGAAAACATCTATATCGATCGGTTTCTCGATATATCCATCGCAGCCCGAATTAAGAGTTTTTTCGCGATCCCCACGTAAGGCATTGGCTGTAATAGCAATAATGGGGATGGGTCTTATTTCCGGATTTTGTTTCAATTGCCTGGCCAAAGACCAACCATCGACATCCGGCATGTTGATATCCATTAGGATCAAATCAGGTCTTCCGGTTTCAAGAAAGTCTAGGGCTTGACGTGCATTTTCTGCTTCAATTACGGTGTACCCCATTGATTCAAGAAGTCGGCGAATCAGCATGCGATTTTCAAAATTATCTTCAATGTTGAGTATGATTTTGCTTGGCAAAGGCATGCTGGGGGCTCCTCAATTGATATATTAC
>DATMYN010000193.1:0-8481 GCA_035560875.1 Longilinea sp.
GTAAAGCACCTTCTGTATCGGAGAACCAGGCTGAAGCTTTTTGCGGATCAGTTTCTGCACAGGCTAACAACCAGAAATATACAGCTTGAACAGAAGTATTTAACGGTTCAACAGTGGTCTGATCATTACCCGGTTCTGTCACTTCCTCCCCGGCGGTCAGGCGGGCTATGGTGAGGTGGAGTAGTGCATGTGTTTCAGGGTTGTCAATGGGCGCCACAGGATTGGAACCGGCTTGCAGCATTATTACCGGGGGTGCTTTTTGCAGTACTGCTTGGGCGACGACCGTGTACCAATCTGCACAACGGAAACCGCGCTGATCTTGAGAATGTGCAGGAGTGAAATATGGGCGGGTCTCCGGCCAACGTTCCGCGCCGCCGGCACCCCAATTCAACCCGCAGCCATTTTCCCAGCTATAAGCCGTCAAGGTCAAGTTATCAAGCAGGTCATCCTCTTCGCGCTGTTTAAGGCCTACCAAGGCAGCCCGTAGAAAGGCAGTATCCCAATAACTTCCTCCAGGTTGGAGCGGGGGGAATAATGGAATGAGACCCTTATCGAGGGCCAGGTTGGCAAGGGGAATGTAGCGATCAAGGAAACGTTCGATCAGATCCTGCTGTGCCCAGGCTGAGGCCGTCCAGACGGAGCGGTCATTTGGTTTATCGAAAAAGAGGATCTTTTTTACACCCCAATGCGCATAGGCTTCCCAGACATTCTGCACATCTTCAGGGCGGGGGGGATTGGAAAGCTGCAGGTGGTATTGGATCACCGGCTCGATACCCGCAGAGAGGAGACCATGAATAAAGGCTTCCGGTACGGCTCTCTGAAGATCAGCTTGCAGGATCAAAGAGGTAATCCCCATGGCGGATAATTCCGGCAGCCAGGTTTGCAGATCCTTTTCTCCATAATGAAGCGTGTCAGGGAAATAATACATCCCTACGGGAATTGGTTGATTTGTTTCAGAACGAGGATTTTCCATAACAGCTCCTTATCAATCCATGCTACTCGCCATAAGGTGCAAGAAGCGTGCTAACAAAGATAAAAAAGGAAAATGAAAAAAGCCGGTTAATTTCACTTTTATTACAGTCCGGAAAAGACGATACCGGTGTTAAAAAGAATTCGAAAGACGGGTATAATTCGAAATTAATGATTTTGGTTACAGGAGGCACAGGGTTTATTGGCAGCGCACTGATCCGGCAGTTAGCATACCAGGGTCATTCAGTGCGTATCCTCCTGAGGCCTTCAAAAATCTCCCCACAAATTCCCCACGGTGTACCGGTAGAAGTGGCAGTTGCCGCACTTAACGACCAGCGGGGAATCCGCGCGGCGATGAAGAATGTGGATGTGGTATTCCACTTGATCGGAACAGAACGGCATGGAAGCCAGGCGAACCTAAATGAGGTGGAAGTTGAAGGAACCCAAGCCATAACAACGGTTGCCCGTCAGGCAGGTGTTCAACGTATCTTCTTCATGAGCCATCTGGGGGCTGATCAATTCTCCGGGTATCCGTTATTGAAGGCTAAAGGTTTGGCTGAACGGATCATTGAAGAGAGCCAGGTGCCTTTTACCATTTTTCGCAGCGGTCCAATATTTGGTCCAGGCGACCAATTTACCACCCAAATCCTGACCCTGATCCGAAGAACACCCTTCTTTTTTTTCAATCCCGGCGGAGGAAAAACACTCTTCCAGCCTTTATGGATCGAGGATTTGACAACAACATTAACCTGGGCGCTTGATGAATCATTCACGGTCAATAAGCGCTATGAAATTGGCGGTCTTGAACAGCTTACTTATTTGAAGATCGTTAAAACGATCATGACCGCAACCAAAAAACATCGTCTGATCATACCGGCACCACCGACAGTTTTACGAAGTTTAGCCTTATTCGCCGAACAATCTCTGGGAGGTTTCCCGATTTCGATTTTTTGGCTCGATCAACTTTCCGTCAACCGCATTTGTGCGCTAGACACTCTACCCAAACTTTTGGGCTTGTTGCCAGCCCGGTTCAGCCAACATTTGGATTATCTGCGATCGTGAATAGGTATTACTCTAATGGTTGATAAAGCATTTTGCATCCACGGACATTTTTACCAACCCCCTCGTGAGGATCCTTTAACCAATATCATTCCGGTTGAAGAAGGAGCCTCTCCTTTTCCAAACTGGAACGAGCGCATCCACCAAAATTGTTACCGGCCGAACGCCGAGATCGGGAATTTTCAAAAGATTTCCTTCAATATCGGCGCCACCTTATGGGATTGGATGATCGAGGAACACGCCGATACCGCTGAACTTATCGTAACTCAAGACCGGATGGCTGTGGCAAAATTTGGGGTTGGCAGCGCAATCGCCCAAGCCTATAATCACACGATCTTGCCGTTAGCTTCACGTCGGGATAAAGAAACCCAGATCCGATGGGGGATTGGAGATTTCCGGCACCGCTTTGGTCATGAACCTATGGGTATGTGGCTGCCTGAGACCGCAGTGGATTATGAGACCCTGCAGGTGCTGGCGGATTTTGGGATTGCTTTTACAATATTAGCCCCCTGGCAAAGTGAAACTCCCGACATTGATGTAACACAACCCTATCGGGTTGAACTTGATAAAGGAAAATCAATTTCAGTTTTCTTTTACCAACGCGACCTCAGCACACAGATCAGCTTCAACCCTTCCAGCACGGTCAATGCCGATGAATTCTTGCACAACGCTGTGCTGCCCTTATACCGTCCGGACCAAACCGATCAATTCCTATTGGTCGCTTCGGATGGAGAACTCTACGGTCATCACCAACCGTACCGTGAACGCTTTTTAGCCCATTTATTTAATGGCGCGATGCATGACCAACCGGTCAATGCCAGTTTCCCGGCGCTCTGGCTAAAAGACCATCCACCGGTTCATTCTGTCCGGATCCGTGAAAATACCTCCTGGTCCTGTCATCATGGGGTAGGGCGTTGGGAAGGCACCTGCGATTGTACCCCGCAGTCAGAGTGGAAGGCCTACCTGCGCCAGGCATTAAACCAATTGGCAGATGCTTTGGATGAAATATATTTCAACGAAGTGAGCCCGCTGCTTCCGGATGGATGGGCTTTCCGAAATGAATTTATCCGCGTCCTGACCGGTGAAACCAATTTATCTGAGCTTGTAAAAGAACATGCGGGAACCGATATCGATGCAGAAGATTTGAAAATGTTGAACATTTTGATGGCGTCGCAATTTGAACGCCAACGAATGTTCACTAGCTGCGGCTGGTTCTTTGATGATTTCGACCGGATCGAACCACGCAATAATGTCCGTTATGCAGCCCAAGGAGTATGGTTAGCCAACCAGGCGGCTGGAATCGATCTGACTCCGATTGCAATGGATGCCTTCCGGTTGGTTAAAAGCCAACGCACAGGTCTGAGGGCTGATACGATCTTCAGCGAGCATATTACCCGTGCGTTGGAATTTAAAATCTAGGATTACTCTTCCAACGCTTCCAAAAGTTTATCTACTTGGAAATTTGCTTGTGATGCAGCTTTTTTAAGTCCTTGCACGATCTCATAAGCTCCGAGGATCTGTTCCACAAAGCTGCTGGCAGTGTGGCTGGGGTTTGAATTGGTTTGGATGACCGCTAGGGTGAAGATCCACCAACTGAACGAATCCAGAGCCTCCTGGTTGAACCAGAGGACATCTTTAAACCGGTTGACGCCCAGATATTGCTGGATGGCCGGGTTGGAAAGCCATGTGGTTACGATCTGAGAGAGGGGCAACTTCCCTAATTGTTCATACCATCTTTGCTGGCTGATCAACAGACGCAAGGTTACACTCATCCTCCACGCGGAAGCATCGCTTGCACCTAAGTCGCGGACTGTACGCTCAAGCGTTTTGGCGAACTGCCATTCTTCCAACCAACTCAGACTCAGATCTTCAAACTTTTCTTTGTCAGCCATCTTACCCAAATTGTGAGTGAAAAGCCAACCGAGCAGGGTTAGCCAATTATCCTTTTCCTCAAGGCCTTCTTTTAAGAAACCGGTTGCTTCTTTATATTTTCGGCTGCCAGGCATGGGCATGGCTTTTTCAATTTCCGGCAAGGTGAGGAGGATATCCAACTTATCCAATATCTCGACTTGCACAGAGTCAAGTTCTTTGCGCGGGTACCCCATATGTGAGATGCCTTCTAATAGATGGGATACTTTTTTGCCTGCTTCTTGCAAGACTGCTCTACTGGGGGCTGACCCTTTCTGCTCCAATAGAAAGGTGAAGTAACCAGGGTTTGTTATTTGTTGGAATGGATGTTGTACCGGCTGGAGCAACAGTTCTTGCATGGCTTGCTGCAGGTTTGGCACACCACGACCGTTCAAATAGGCATAGAGTTGACTGTAGGAGCCCCATTCATCATCTTGTACCACATGGAAGTCAACAAATACATGGTATTCGTAGGCGTTCAATTGGATGAAGAAACCCTTTTCGATTATCTCCTGAACAGGGCGTACGTATTCCAAGTTGTTGGTCTGATCACGGAAAACTACAAACGCATTGGATTGCTGCTTTATACCGAGTCCTTGAGCCAGTGTATGTTGAGCAATACGGCGTTTCTCTTTTGTCTCCTTGACCGCGGTCGGAGCGGATATGTTAGCCCAACCCTGAGTGGATGAGAATTTATTGTTGAATACAACCAATGTATTCTGTTCTCCCATACGGTTCGAATAGACAAACACATTCTCATCTACTGAACCATGACCGCTGAAGAGATCATACATGTGGAAATTCTCGATCCCGGCAAATAGAGCCCGGCGGTGCAGCAAGGGGAATACTTCGCGCTGGTGACGTTCCACCAAGGATTGATCGATCTCCTCATCCCAATAAGCTTTATAGAATTCCATGCCATATTTCTCAGCGTAACCTTCTACTTGACCGTGCCCGAACATGGGCAGCCCTGGCATGGTGGCCATGAGAATGCATATACCGAAATACTTGTCGCCTTTTCCGAACTGTTCTACGGCAGTGCGTTCATCCGGGTTGTTCATGAAATTAACGTAGCGTTTGAGGATCTCCGGTTCGAATTCAAGGGTATTCTTGATCAACTGGCGGTAGCCGGCGTTTTCTTCATTACGGAGCATATTCATAAAGGCACTGTTATATACACGGTGCATACCAAGGGTACGGACGAAATACCCTTCCATCAGCCAGAAGGCTTCGGCCAGCAGGAGAGTGTCGGGAGCTTCCACCGCTGCCCGGTCCACTACCTCGCGCCAGAATTCCACCGGGTTGAGAGCATCGAATTGTTCTTTGGTTAATCCTGCCTCAGCCCGGGAGGGGATGGCTCCACCGGTGCCGGGTTCGGGGAACCACAAGCGTTGGTAATGCTTTTTCGCCAGGGTCATGGCGGCATCAAAGCGGATGATGGGGAATTTGCGCGCAACGCTCAGGATGGTTTGTATGATGGCTTCGCGAACTTCTGGGTTCAGATAATTTAATTGGGCGGTATCATTCCACGGCATGGTTGTGCCATCATTCCCATGGTAGACATAACGGGTCTCCCCGGTGTTTTTATTTACGCGCTGGAATACAACCGAGGCATCGGTCCGGTTGAAATAATGGTCTTCCAATTTGATGCTGACGTTCGGATCAGCGGAAAGATCCGGACCTTGGAACGTGTAGGATGGGAAGGGGGAATGATCAAGCGACAGGAACCAATCGGGATGCTCGATCACCCAGGGAGAATCGATGGCCATGTGGTTGGGAACCATATCGCTGGCTAAACGGATGCCGTGCTGCCAGGCACGTTCTTTAAGATCCTCGTAAGCTGTCTGCCCACCAAGATCAGCAGCGATCTCATAATTGAACAAGGAATAGGCCGAAGAAATGGCTTCAGGGTTGCCGCATAGCTGTTTTATCTTGGCGGATGCGCGTGACCGTTCCCACAGACCGATCAGCCAAAGCCCGGTGAAACCGGATTGGGCTAAGGTTGCCAGTTCTTCATTAGGGATCTCATTAAGGTGGTGGATGGGTTTACCATACTTTTTCCCAAGTTGATCCAGCCATACATAGGTATTCTTAGCCAGTAAAACCAGGCGGGGCATCCATTCCCGGTCAGGTGTAAAGTTCTCCGGTTCATTCATGCCGGTCAAGCTGGCTGTGCCAGACGCATAGACGGGAATCACCGTTGGGCCGGGTCCGCCAAAACTGACTTTGTCCTCTTCTTTAATGAAATCCATACTGCTTAGTAATCGATATAAGAATTTACCCAACAGGTCAGCCCATCGGGTGCGGATGAATTCCAATTGGGCAGTCAACGAGTACGGAGAATTGACCGACGGCGCCCGTAGCAGATCGATCAAATTCTGTTGATCGGGTCCAAAGGGAGGCTGCGTGTTGAAGAATTCATATAAAGACTGAACGGCTTTTCCATAGATCGTCTCTGATAGAAGATTCGAATCACTAAATAATTCTTGGTACGGTTCTTGGGCCGGATTTTTATTGGTTACCCACAATAAGATCAATTCTTCCAAAGTTGAAACTTGGTTGGAAATCCCATCGCTTGATCCGCCCAGGTATTGTTCCACCGTCATTTCCTGGCGATACACAGCCAATGGGGGAAATTCTGTTGTGAACCTCTCCAGAAGCCGGTCAACACTCTTATGCCCAAATTGGGCTACGAGTGTCTTTAGTGCTTGTTCCATAACCTTGGGATTTTTCTGCTGGCGGTATAGCATGACGATGTGATGGAGGATCTCATCAATTAGACCCATGGCATTGATCTGTCCGGCTTTGATGGATTTTTCCGGATAGTGGATCAGATCCAGTTTTTGATTCATTTTTTGGGCAAAAACCCGGGCAGCATGGAAGTTAGCCAGAATGGCGTTGCCATTGTATGAGAACAACGATAGGTCAAACTGGTAACGATCGCGTGACTGACGAGAAATGTGGAATTCCATCATAGCCGCCTCCATTTATTAAAATCGCCTAACAATACTACCAGCGAGTAAATTTGATTATACATTGCCAGAGTGGATAAAGTCAGTATGAGTTAACCATTCTTCACCCGGCTTATCCTGGCATGTTCCTTTGTGGATGATACCTGCGTCGACCAAACGTTGAGAGGAGCGCTGGGAATCGATTGCCCGCCAGCGGAAAACCCGTTCGATCTCCTTTAGGGTGATAGCACCAACCGAGGCCAGGTATAGAGTGGTTAATTTATCTCGAGCGGCGCCTTCAGTGATCTGACCTGCCTGGTCGATAAGATTGGGAAAACGGCGGTGAGTGCAGTCATAAATATACGAATAATGCCATGCACCTGCATCGCAAATCCCGGCTGGGATAACCCTAAGGCTTGTCTGCAGGTCTTCCAGGGCTTTGTTAAAACGGCCCTCGTTCAAATTATTACTCAAGCGGGCTTTTTTCCGTAAGGTGATCGTGTCCAAGGGACCTTCGTTCAACAAGGCTTCGTAGATCAGCTTGCATTCTTGGGTCAGCTTGCCTTCCTGATACTCGATCAAATAGTCTTGTTCCGGGTCCCCAAAATTGGGTGAAAGGGCATAAAAGTAGGGAATTACTTCCAGCGAAACGAAGGTGGCGCGTTTCCTCAGCAGCTTGGAATAGTACCAATATCCCTTATCAAGCGAATCGTCTTTCCAGCCCCAGGTGGTATGCCCGGGGTCATCGTGTTCATCCGCCACCGGCCTATCACCGGCAAAGGCAACCCACAGGCTGGGAAGGACTATACCTTTCACCGGCCAGAAATAAATAAAACCCCTTTCATCGACAAAATGGAGGGCTTCTCGTGGCGAAGAAACACGTTGACCAGGCGCGGTCCGAAAAGTTTTTTGCCGATACTTTTGCAACTGTTGCAAAGAAAAACTCGCCATCTAAACGTTGAAACCTCCCGGATATTGCTGTTGAAGTTGTTCCAGCACCTGCGGCATATATGGCTTGATCAATCCAAAATAGAATAATGCAGCCAACCCTCCCAAAATCACGAGGGGGATGATGATAACTGCGGTGATCGATTTGAACCAATTGATCTGATGGACTGCTTTGATCGATAGCGTAATCAAAAAACAGAAATAGATAGAAACCGGAATATCAAGATATCCACCATAGGGCACGGCAGCAAAAACACAAGTAATGAATGTAAAAGGTATGAAAATGGCGCTGAATGTCAATAAAGTTTCTTTCCACCCCCCGGTCCCGCCCAACATTTTCGCAAATAGAAAGTTCGATCCGGCAAATGCATAGTAGCC
Source organism: Longilinea sp. (assembly GCA_035560875.1). GTDB lineage: Bacteria > Chloroflexota > Anaerolineae > Anaerolineales > Anaerolineaceae > DATMYN01. Next base: position 8,214 of record DATMYN010000193.1, read on the forward strand.
TAATAACTGGGTAAATACAAATAACGGCAGGAAACATACGGTAAGCAGAATAAAACTTACCATCTGACCTATACTGCCTGAACCTGGTGATGAGGTGAATACTGCTGAAATGCTTTCATTTGGAAAGAAAGCAATAGCCAATAGAAGTAATGAAATCGAGACAATAATGGTCAGCAAGACAGGTAGAAATGTGTCTTTCCCACGGTTTGCTTCTAAACCAATACGGGTAAAAGTAGTAATACTTGGTTTGAACAAGGATAATTTACAT
>DATMYN010000194.1:0-2121 GCA_035560875.1 Longilinea sp.
GAGTATAATTGGTGTATAATTTACACTAAGTCAATGGAGAAATCATGAGCGTCTTTGACCATGAACGACTTACCAATACGACCTTCAAGCTGGATATTGAGCGAATGCGCCACGGGTGGTATACGGATAAGTACTTTACCAACATCGCCAATATGCTCACCACCCTATCTAAGGATGGATATTCCTATCATGGATGCTGCCATAACCTCCCAGATGGGGTTGACCCGAACCAGATCATCCCGGGGGATATTGAAGTGGAAATGCAGTGGTTTACCCGCCGGTCCGGAACTACCCTGGTAGTGGGAGTAGATAAAGCGCTGACCATGCTGCGGCACTGTACCGGCTATTGGGATGGCGATACTTTCATTGATACCTCGAATCATTTACAAGTCTGGGCAGTAAATGACGGCAATACGGTGCATTATGATGGTAATCCATTGAATATCAAACCGGTTCTGCGTGTGCGCGGCCGTTATCGTGATTTCGCTATCCTGGAAACACCCACCCTGGGAATCCTCACGCGGGCCAGCCGGGTGGCGACCAATGTCTATGAAACCCTCATCGCAGCGCGGGCAAAACCGATGCTGTTCTTCCCGGCACGTTTCGACTTGCATGAAGTCCAAGCCGCGGATGGATATGCCTATGCCATTGCCGTCCAACGCTTTAACCTGGATTATGCTTCCACACTTGGTCCATTTGTTTCCACGGATGCCCAAGGGGATTGGTGGGGCGGCGCCGGGGGAGGTACGGTAGCCCACTCGGCCATTGCATGTTTCCTGGGCGATACCGTAGAAGCCATGCTGGCTTTTTCCCAGGTGGTCGCAGCCAAAATTCCCCGCATTGCTCTAGTTGACTTCAACAACGACTGTGTAACCGATTCCTTGGCTGTGTGTAAGGCCATGTTCGAGCGCTATTACCACCTGTTGGATGAGGGCAAGCAAGAAGAAGCTCAACGCTATAAATTATACGGTGTGCGGATGGATACCAGTGGGTCACTTCGGGATGTGTCAGTCCCTCCCTTAGGTGATCCGGCGCTTGATCTTGGAGTTAATCCACGCCTGGTGTTCCTGGTGCGGCAGGCATTGGATTCAGCCTCAGAATCCTGGGATATACCATCGAAATGGGTCGAACCGGCCCGCCAGTACTGCCGTGAGGTAAAAATCGTGGTCTCCGGTGGTTTTACCCCTGAGAAGATCTCTCGTTTTGAGAAATTGGGCGTTCCGGTGGATATCTATGCGGTCGGTTCATCCCTGTTCAATAATAACGGAGCCACCGTAACCGATTTCACCGCCGATGTGGTGCGGGTTAAAGCCGGTGAAACCTGGGTAAACATGGCCAAAGTCGGCCGTCAGCCTTGCGATAACCCAGACTTGGAACGAGTTTGGTAGTATTCGCAACAATGATATACTACTTTTATGCGCCTGGTTATCACTCACGAACAAGCCGATTTTGACGCTCTGGCATCCCTTCTGGCAGCCCATCTCCTCGATGAAGCTGCTCTACCGGTACTTCCATTTCGAGTCAATCGTAATGTTCGATCATTTCTAAACCTATACAGCACAACCTTACCTTTCCTGGAGCCGCGGGATGTGCCCGCAGGACAGATTGAAGCCGTGACTCTGGTAGATACGCAGTCTATGGCTACGATAAAAGGTGTCTCAGCCTCCACAAGCGTGCATGTTGTCGATCATCACACGATCCGGCCTGGGTTGCCCCCGGCTTGGACGGTTATGTTCGATCATCTGGGCGCCTGTACCACGCTATTGGTTGAAAACCTGCGCGAACGAAGCATTGAACTGCTGCCCATCCAGGCTACCCTGTTGCTGCTTGGGATCTACGAAGATACCGGTTCCTTAACCTACGCAGCCACAACAGCCAGGGACGCCCGCGCTGTGGCTCATCTACTCGATCAAGGTGCCAGCCTGCGTACGGCTGCCCAATTCCTCAATCCACCCCTCTCCCCTGAACAAAGAATTTTATACGATAAATTATTAACATCAGCGGTAACCCAAACCATCCAGGATCAAGAGATCATCACCGCAGTTGCCCTGGCTGAGGATCTGGGTGAAGAGGTATCTTCGATCGCCCATAAGTTGCGCGACCTTCTGGATCCGGATGCCT
>DATMYN010000195.1:0-2284 GCA_035560875.1 Longilinea sp.
AATTATAGCTGTATATGATAGCAGGTACAACCGATAGAAATAGAAAGAACGGCTTACGTTTATGTAAGCCGTTCGGTGTGAACGCTGCCTTCTTTAATGGAGAATTTTTATCGCGGCGACTACGACAAAAACCATAAACACAAGTATACCCACAAGACGGGCTTGAGAAACCGGTCGGCCGTCACGTACTTGGATCTTGTAGGCATCCCGCGTAGTTACCCAAAGCGGACCCCCTAACCAGGCAAAAGCCAATCCGCCCATAAGACCGCCTACATGTCCCCAGTTATCGATCCCGGGTGTGAGACCGATCAAAAGGTTAATGCCAACGATCATGAGGGTATTCATCAACATAGCCCGGCCGCGTGGTCCAAACAAGGTACGGTTCTGATAGATAAAGACCATTTGCGCGGCAGCCAGTCCAAAAATTACCGTTGAAGCTCCCACGGAAGCGGCATCCGTGAATAAGAAAGAAACAACATTACCGGCAAATCCGCTGATCAGGTATAACCAGATAAATCGCTCGTGCCCATAATGCTGCTCTAATCCGCGCCCAAAGTAATACAAGGCATACATATTAAAAAGGATATGCATCAGAGACCCATGCAGCCACATGGGGGTAAACAAACGCCAATATTCACCGGCGATGATGGCTTCGTTGATCTTGGCTCCTAAAAGCATTGGCAGGTCATACCCGAGGAGGTTGTTGGTGGCAATTTGGATTAAATATACCAGCACGCACAAGCCCATCATGATATAGGTCACCCACGGGATGCGTGCCGGCAGCTTCCAATCTACCTGGATGGGGATCGGTTGAGCAGGTTGGGGGGCAGGGTCGGTATAAAAATCAGGAGGAGGGGTTTGATTCATAAACAAATACGCCTGGGTTGAACACGTGAATGTTCAGCGGTTAGGATAGACTGGATGGTATCGGCGGCTTCTTTCAGATGACCGTCACGATTAACGATGACGTAATCGAACATGGGTAAATAGGATAACTCGTTTCGAGCGGTATCTAAGCGAATGCGCTGGCTTTCCGGCGTGTCAACTCCACGCTGGGTGAACCGGTGCAGCCAGGCTTCTTCATTTTCAGGGATGATAAAGATCAAAAGGGCGTCCGGATTGAGACTGCGTAAGCGGGCAGCGCCTTGAACATCTACTCGGAGCAGCACATCTTTACCTGAGGCTGCGGCGATATCCACCTGTGCCCGTGAGACGCCTTTGTAATCGTTGTACACCAGGGCATATTCGATCAATTCCTTGGCTTCGATCATCCGCTCAAATTCAACCTTACTAACAAAAAGGTAATCTTTTCCGTGGACTTCATTGGCACGCGGCGCCCGGCTGGTGGTGGTGACCACAAAATGGAGCGGTAAGCCGCGTTGGATTAATTCTTCAATCACCGAATCCTTGCCGGCTCCCGATAACCCTGATATGACTACCATTAAGGGTTCGGGATGAAGGACGTTAAAATCTAGGTTAGGTAATGTCATGCCTTTATCCTGATGATAGGTTGCTCAAAGATGATTATAATAGACAAACACAATCCTGGAAGAGGAGAGATTCATGCCCTTGTATGACTATATTTGCCAGGACTGCCACAAGCGGTTCGATATCTTTATGAGTTACGCCGATTACGGTTCCAAGCCTGTGGCGTGCAGCCATTGCCAAAGTTCCAATGTGAAAAGGCGGATCAATAAGATACGCATAGCCAAATCAGATGACAGCCGGTTGGAGGGTTTGAGTGACCCAGCCGGTTTGGAAGCGCTTGATGAGGACCCGAAAGCCTTGGGACGGATGCTTCGAAAGATGAAAGATGAGGTTGGAGCCAGTGATGAAATCCCGGCTGAGTTTGATGAAGTGGTGGGCCGTTTGGAAGCGGGTCAATCTCCACAAGATATCGAACGCGATCTCCCCGAACTGGCAAATGACGACAGTGGTATGAGCGATATGGGTGGTATGGCTGGCTTGGGCGGGATGGATGATTTTTAAGGGGTTGTTTCGACCGCACTCTGCAGGTCGCTGAAGGAATTCATCCAAGCGATGCGGGCAATGAAATCCGCCAGGCTGGTGCTGCTGGCGCGTAATGCTCTGACTGCCGGACCAACCGGATCTTCACCGGCAGCTCCTCCGGGGGAATTGGCATAAGCGCCATAAAAAGCGAAATATGCCTGGTTCAAGCGCCGGATGAGATAGCCTTGTTGCCAAAAAACCTGCCTGCGGGCTTCCATATAGGCTTCCGCTTCTTCAATTTGACCGGCCGCTAATAATTCATCGGCATTTACAC
>DATMYN010000196.1:0-7767 GCA_035560875.1 Longilinea sp.
CTTCCGGTTCTGTGATGCCTTTAAGGGTTGATAAAAAGCGTTCTTGCGCGTCGGCAACGATCAGCCTGGCGCCGAGATGCTTTTGGAAGGCAATTTCCACCTGGGTCCGCTCGTCTTTACGCAGCAGACCGTTTTCCACAAACACGGCCGTCAACTGGCTGCCAACCGCCTTATGTACCAATGCCGCCGCCACGCTGGAATCCACACCGCCGCTCACCCCGGCCAGAACCGGTTTATCACCAACCTGGGCGCGGATATGGGCAACGGACTGGGTAATGATCGATGCGGGTGTCCAATCGGCATTGCAGCCACAGATCTCAACCACGAACCGCGTCAATATTATTGGACCGAGAGGTGTGTGATGCACTTCGGGATGGAACTGCACCCCGTAATATTTTTTGGTTGGATCGCCCATGGCCGCCAGCGGGCTGTTGGAACTGGACGCCAGACGGGTAAAACCCTGCGGCAGGTTTTCGATGCGGTCGCCGTGCGACATCCACACATCCAGATCGCCGTCAGGCAGCAGAGCGTTGGTTTGTTCCACATGTACCTTGGCGGACCCATATTCGCGCTGCGCCGAGGAAGCCACCTTGCCGCCCAGGGCATGGGTGAGCGCCTGCATACCGTAGCAGATGCCTAAAATGGGTTTACCGCAGTTAAGCACATAGTGCGGGATCTGCGGTGCATCGGTCTCATAGACCGAACTGGGTCCCCCGGATAGGATAAAACCCTTGGGGGCTAATGCCATCACTTCGCTTTCGGGAGCATCGTAGGGAAAAAGTTCGCAGTACACCTGGGCTTCGCGCACCTTGCGGGCGATCAATTGGCTGTACTGGGATCCAAAATCAAGGATGGCAATGGTGTCGGTCATGGGTATTTCCTGGTTAGTCTTGAAAGGTGATCGTTCCATTTTCCATAGCCGTGATACAGGCTAAGGATTCAACGGGGATACCCAGGGGTGAAAGGGCTTCACGCCCGCCCTCGAAGATCTTCTCGATCAAGGTACCCACCCCCACCACACTGGCTCCGGCAGTCTGTGCCAAACGCACCAATCCCAAGATCGTCGAGCCGGAGGCTAAAAAATCATCAATGATGAGCACCCGTTCACCGATGCTCAAGTATTCTGGGGAGATCATCAATTCCACCATGCGGCCTTTGGTGTGGGAAGGGGCAACAGTCAGGTAAACCTGATCAGGCATGGTAATGGGTTTGGTCTTGCGGGCATACACAACCGGCAGCCCCAAATGCAAGGCGGTCATCAACGCCGGGGCAATCCCGCTTATTTCGGCGGTAAGGATGTGGGTGGCATTGACATGCTTGAACCGCTGCGCCAATTCTTTCCCACAAGTTTCCATGAGCATAGGGTCAACCTGATGGTTGATGAAGCTGTCGACTTTAAGGATGCCATTGCCTAAATTACGGCCTTCAGCCAATATGCGTTGCTTTAATGTGTCCATATTAAGAAAAAATCCCTCCCTGGGGTGGTTGTATGGACATTTTACCATGAAGGGGAATTTCCGATTTCTGATTCATGGTCTGAGTTCAATCAGTCTTTTCGGCATGGAATACACAATGGCAAAATGGCAGCAGACCTTGACAGAAAAATCCCCCCCTATATTGTGTTAGAATCTTTTCCATGGTATCTGAGATACTATTACTGGCCTCCAACAGCCCGCGCCGGCGGGAATTGATCAAATTGACCGGCTGGCCGTTCAGCATCCGACCGGCGAATGTGGATGAAAGCGCCCTGCCCGGCGAAACCCCGGCCGACTATGTGGTGCGGGTGGCAGAAACTAAAGCCAAAGCCGTATTAGGCGCATCTGTTTTTCAATTAGGGCTGGTGCTGGCTTGTGATACCATTGTTGTAGATGGAACCGTCTTATTGGGAAAACCGTCCAATAAGGAAGATGCCCGCAGTATGCTTACCCGCTTGCGTGGGCGGGTACACCAAGTGTTATCCGCTATTGTGGTATTTCATCCCGGTTCTGAACGAATCGAACGCGACCTGTGTTCCACCGATGTACCCATGCGGGATTACTCGGATGCAGAGATCGATGCCTACATTGCCACCGGTGATCCGATGGATAAAGCCGGAGCGTATGCCGTACAACATACCGGGTTTCACCCGGTTGAAAACCTGCGTGGCTGCTATGCCAGCGTGATGGGTCTGCCGTTATGCCATTTGACCCGAACTTTGAAAACCTTTGATATGTACCCTGACGTGGATATTCCAACTGCCTGCCAAAGCGCGCTTGGATACCAATGCCCGGTACATCCGGCTGTTCTGCAAGGGCTGCCGTCAGTCCAAGCCGAAGCCAGGAGGATTGAATGAAGAAAACCTTCGCGATCATGATGATCGCCGTCACAATCATTTCCGCATGTAGTAATAACACCTCAACCGATTCTTCAACCCAGACAACTCCCACATCTGGTTTACCCACCCCGCAGGTTGAGGTCACACGCACACCGGATGCCGAATCGGCTGCGCAGGCATTCCTGGATGCCTGGTCGGCCGGAGACTACGCCGCCATGTACGAAATGATCGCCGGCGTCAGCCGGGATGCGATCAGCCAGGAAGATTTTGTAGCCTTCTACCAAGATTCCGCCTACAACCTGACTTTACATGAGTTGAGTGTAGTGGTGCTGTCTGCCCTCACCAACCCATCCACGGCTGTGGTTGCCTACCAGGCCACCTACCATACCCTGCTGATGAACGATTTCACCCGCGATATCCAGATGAACCTTTCATTGGAAAATGGTACCTGGAAAGTACAGTGGGACTCGGGACTGATCCTGCCGGAGCTTGCCGGCGGCAACCATCTTTCATTGGATGCGCAATGGCCGGCGCGCGGTACGATCTACGACCGCAACGGCGACCCGATTGCAGCCAATACGGATGCGTATGCCCTGGGTGCTGTCATGTCGGATGTGAACGAAGGTGCAGAAGGGGATGTGATCTATAACTTAGCCCGTCTGACAGGCCGGACGGTGCAATCGGTGAACGCCTTATTGGATGAATATTACTACACCGATTATGTTCCGGTTGGTGAAGCCCCTGCTTCTGAAGTGGATGCCTCTTTCGATAATCTAACCGCTTTGGGCGGTTTTATCATGAACCGTTACACCACTCGTTTTTATTACGACGGTGGTATCGCTCCGCAAGTGATCGGGTACGTACTCGGTATTAGTGCAGAAAACGCCGCTGAATACCGCCTGCAAGGTTATGCCGGGCATGAACAAGTAGGCGCCAGCGGTCTTGAAAGCTGGGGCGAGGCCCAATTGGCCGGTCGGCCGAACGCCTCTGTATATGTGGTGAACAGCGACGGGCAAGTTGTGACCCGCCTGGTGCAAACCGATGCCACCCCGGCACAAGACATTTACACCACCCTGGATAGCTATTTACAGTATGTCGCCCAACACACCCTGGAAGGATTCGCCGGAGCGATCGTGGTGATGGAAGTGGATACCGGCCGGGTGCTGGCGATGGCTTCCTCACCCTCCATCGACCCCAACTTATTCGATCCGGATAACCGCAATAACGGCGAACTTCTGAACAGCCTATTGAATGATGGCGAACAACGTTTATTGAACCGGGCAACCCAGGGCCAATATCCTCTTGGCTCGGTTTTCAAGATCATCACCATGGCAGCCGCCCTGGAAAGCGGTCTATATACACCGGAAACAACCTACGACTGCCAGTATGAATTCAACGAACTAGGCGGGGCTCCCTTGTATGACTGGACTTATACGCATGAGATCCCTCCCAGCGGTATGTTGAATCTGGTGGAAGGGTTGATGCTGTCTTGTGATACGTATTTTTACCATATGGGTCTTGATATGTACCGGAATGCCGGCGCCAATACCGTCTCGGATATGGCGCGTGCCTTCGGATTAGGCGAAGCCACCGGTATCGAGCAAGTAGCTGAGTCCTCCGGCAGTATTCCCGACCCCACTTCAGAAGGGGATGCTGTACAGATGGCTATCGGTCAAGGCTCCATGCTGGTAACCCCCCTGCAGGTAGCCCGCTTCATCGCTGCGGTGGGGAATGGCGGTACACTGTACCGTCCGCAAATGGTGGAACAGATCGTCGGCCCGGATGGCACGGCGTCCTTTACCTTCCAACCGGAGGCTCAAGGAACGTTACCCATCTCGGCCGAAACGTTGAATGCCGTTATTGAGGGTATGCAGGATGTGGTGCAAGACCAACGCGGTACTGCTCACCGGGCAATGCTGGGGTTGAGCATACCTGTTTTTGGTAAAACCGGTACAGCCACCACCTCCCTCGAGGATCCGCATGCCTGGTTTGCCGGATATACGGTCGCCAATCGGGATGACCTGCCCGATATTGCCGTGGTTGTGGTCATTGAAAACGGTGGTGAAGGCTCCACAATTGCCGCCCCGATCTTCCGCCGGATGGTGGAAGCCTACTTCGGCTATACGTCATTGACCCTGCTGCCGTGGGAATCCAGCCTGTATGTAACCCGTACACCAACTCCGTTGATCAGTGAGACTCCGGAAGAAGAACCAACGGCGACGCCACAACCGTAACCATTCCTGTATATATGAAACCCCAAACGTTCTCTGGCTGGGTAATTAAACTGCAATCCGGGTTCTATACGGTGCAGTCAGCCGAGGGCGTTTTCGTTTGCAGTTTACGCGGCCGGTTAAAACGTACCAAAGTATTAGGTGATTTTATCGCCGTCGGTGATAACGTCGAAATCTCCCGCCTGAGTGAAGGGCAGGGAGTGATCGAAGACATTCAACCCCGAAAAACCGTGCTGGCCCGTGTAGCCCCAACTCCACGCGGCAACTACCAACAGGTGCTGTTGGCCAACCCGGACCAGGTTGGCTTGGTATTCGCCTGTGCTCAACCCGAACCGCATTTACGCATGCTTGACCGTTTTCTGGTCATTACCGAAAAACAAAACCTGCCGGTCTTCATTGTGGCTAATAAAGTTGACCTGACCGGCATGGATGAAGCCCAGCGCATATTTGGCGTCTATCCGCCCTTGGGGTATCAAGTACTGTACACCTGTGCCCGTACCGGGCAAGGCGTGTCTGAACTAGAAACGATGTTGAAAGGCAAGATCACTGCTCTGGCAGGTCCATCCGGCGTGGGTAAAAGCAGCTTATTGAACAGCATCCAACCCAATTTAGGCGCAGCCGTACGTGAGGTCAGCGAATCGACTGGACGCGGCAAACACACCACCAATGTACGCGAGATGTTCCCTTTGGTTGAGGGAGGTTTTGTAGCCGACCTGCCCGGTTTGCGTTCTCTAGCTCTGTGGGATACCGAGCCGGAAGAATTGGATGGTTACTTCCCCGAACTGCGCGACCTGGTAGCAGCATGCCAGTTCAACGACTGCACTCACCGGGATGAACCCGGCTGCGCCGTACGCAAGGCCGTCCAGGCAGGTTCCGTCAGCCCGGAACGGTATGAGTCTTACTTACGGTTAAGGTACGGGGAAGACAACTATTCGTCTTCTTTGTAGAAAAAATGATCGTCCCCCGCTCTGTTATAATTTTCTCATCCCTGATCCTGTGAGGTGTTATGAAATTTCTCATCACCGGCGGAGCCGGTTACATTGGCAGCACGATCTGTTCAGCCCTGGAAGACGCCGGACACACCCCGGTGATCCTCGACTCGCTCATTACCGGTAAGGAGCAGTTCACCCGCGGGCGTATCTTCTATAAGGCGGATATTGCCGATGAAGCCGCCGTAACGCGCCTATTCAAAGAGCAGCCCGATATCGCTGCCACCGTACACTGTGCCGCTTTGATCGTTGTGCCCGAATCGGTCAGCATGCCGTATGATTATTACGACGATAATGTCAGCCGCTCGCTGGAATTCTTCCGCATATTACACAAGCTGGGTAGAGGGAATGTGTTGTTCAGCTCTTCAGCGGCCATTTATGATGTGGTGGAAGGCTTCATGGTCAATGAGAGTTCGCCGCTCAAACCGCTCAGCCCCTATTCGCGTACCAAGTACATGATGGAAATGATCCTCAAGGATTTCTGCACCGCCTACGGGATGCGCGGGATCGCCCTGCGGTATTTCAACCCCATCGGTGCTGATCCCAAAATGCGTTCCGGCATCCATGTGGAACAACCCACGCATGTATTAGGCCGCATGGTAGATACTATCCAAGGCCGGCTTCCGGTGTTTGAGATCACGGGTGATGATTACCCCACCCGCGATGGCACAGGTGTGCGTGATTACATCCACGTGTGGGATCTGGCTCAAGCGCACGTCAAGGGTGTGGTGGAATTTGACAAGGTCTTTGAACGGGCAGGAAACCCGGTCGATAACTATGTGGTCATCAACCTGGGTACCGGTAAAGGGGTAACGGTCAAAGAATTGGTCACCGCCTTCGAAAAGGTGACCGGGAAAACATTGAATAAAACAATCTCCACTCGCCGGCCTGGGGATGTAGCCGGTTCGTATGCCAATGCCGACACAGCCCTGCGTCTGCTGGGTTGGAAGGCTGAATTGAGCATCGAGCAAGGCATTGCGGATGCGCTCAAATGGGGCGAGATCCGGAAAAGGGTTTTAGGGTAGCAGAATCCATTCGGTTAAACCTGGGATAAAACAATCCGTAAATGATCCCTTCATTAACAAGGTATAAGCAAGAAAAACAAACTGTCTGTGATCATTTACTGGCAGACAGTCAATTGTACGAAACATCCGCCGGAAAGGTAGAAGCTGCCCTGCTGGGGCGCGGAGATCCTATTCTCATATCCCATGGGAGCGGCGGCGGGTATGACATGGGGATTTGGTTAGCCAAATTAATTAAAGGTGAATTTCAATATATCGCACCGTCTCGGTTCGGGTATTTACGATCACCATTACCATCCATACCGACCCCAGAAAACCAAGCAGATACTTATGCAGCCCTGCTGGACAGCCTTAAAGTAAACACTGTTGTTATGATTGGCCTCTCTGCTGGGGGTGCATCGGCATTACAGTTTGCGCTCCGCCATGCCAAACGGTGCAGAGGACTCATCATGATCTCGGCCGTAAGCCTTCCGGTTCCACCCCTGCCGCGCTTTTTACAGGCAGTTTTCCCCTTAATGTTGAAATCAGATTTTCTGCCGTGGTTATTGTATGCAGTCTCTCCACACAAAGTGTTTCAATCCAATGGGGTCAGTCAAGAGTTGCTGAAAAAGATCGATCACGACCAGGAAAAAATGCGTTTGCTGGATGCGCTCTACCAAAGCACCTTTCCATCGACATTGCGGCGGGATGGCATGATCAACGATATGCAGCTATTGACAAATTTCTCACCGTATCCGATCGAACAAATTGATTGTCCGGCACTTGTCATCCATGCCACCAATGATCCGATCATCCCATTTGAATCGGGAAAATTCACAGCGCAAACCATTCCTAATGCTGAGTTTCTTCAATTGAAAGATGGGGGGCATTTTACTTGCGTCACCCACCGCGAAGAAACAATACCGGTTATTCAAAGGTTTCTCAACGGCTGCAAAGAGTAAAACCCAATTGATAGGCTGATCCTACTCATCTATGCAGGGTGTAAACTCACCATACACTCTCAATACGTACTCCTATCCTTTTCGATAAATTTGTAAGGCCGGCTTTAGCCGGCCAGAGAGATCATGCCCGAATTGTTTTTTAAGCTTAAGAGCGAAGCATCCGATTCGAGATTTCTTATTTTTTTCCAGCGTTCCGGATGCTTCGCCCCTACCGGAAATGGCTGGAAATATACACCAATCCCAATATACGAAACAGGCAAGGACAAGCCC
>DATMYN010000197.1:0-12016 GCA_035560875.1 Longilinea sp.
GCATTATGCAACACTGAGGAAAAATGGCTGAAATCCAATCCCTGGCACGTGGTCTACAGATACTGGAATACCTGGCAAACGCCCCGGATGGTCTGGGAATCACCGAACTATCCCTTGAAATGGATGTGGATAAAGGAACAGCTTCTCGTCTAGCTCAAACCCTGGCGCAGTATGGGTATGTAGAAAAAGACCCTGAAACCAGGCGTTACCAATTGGGCCCACAGGTGGTGAACCTGAGCCGAATCGTTATTACCCGCATGCCGTTAAGGGAGACTGCCAGGCCGTATCTTAAACGTCTGGTTGCAGAAACAGGGGAATGTGCGCACCTGGCGGTTCTTTCGCGCGGCATGGCCTTATATATCGATCAGGTCGAATCACCGGCCACCTTACGCGTGAATGCTGAGGTTGGGCATTTAGCCCCGCTGTATTGCACCGCGTTAGGCAAAGCATTGCTCACTTTCTCGGGCTGTGAATTCCCCGATAAATTGGATGCTCGAACAGCTCGTACGATCACCGACTCCGAGATGCTCAAGCTGCATCTTGAACAGGTTCGCCGCCAGGGGTATGCCGTTGATGATGAAGAATACGACATGGGTGTGCGCTGCGTGGCTGCCCCAGTCTTTGATTTTCGAGAAAAAATGGTCGGCGCTATTGGCATATCCGGTCCGGCCGCCCGGGTAACCCCAGAAAAACTAACGGAATTAAGCCGGATCGTGGTTGGGATCTCCCAAGAGATATCCGACCGGCTGCGCTTTCGAGTACCGGCTCAATAAGGCTTGAGGAGATACATGGACCCACACACCATCCAAAACGATAGAGTTTCCCATGCTCGAGCAGTAGCTGCCGGGTCTCTGCCGGATCGTATCGACACCACGTTGGCCGAGGCTTTGGTGCTTGGGCTGCTTCGCCAGGGGGTCAAGGTTTTCTTTAGTGTGTTTGGTCACGGTTCCACGGAAATCGGGGAGGTCCTGCGCATTTACCAGGAAAATGGATTATTAAAAGTATATGGCTTGCGCAGTGAGATCGAAGCCTCCCATGCTGCTGCCGCCCTGCGTTGGAGCACCGGTCAGAAAGCAGCCGTGATCACCTCCATCGGGCCGGGAGCCCTGCAAGCGATGGCAGCTTCATTAGCTCCGGCTTCGGATGGGATTGGGGTTTGGTATCTAGTGGGGGATGAGACCAGTGAGGATGAGGGTTACAACATGCAGCAGATCCCTCACCCGCAGCAGCAGCAATTCCTTAAATTATTTTCGGCCATGGGGCAGGCCTACAGCCTGCACACACCGGGGGCTTTAGCCACGGCCCTGCGCCGTGGACTGAATACGATCGATCATCCTTTCCGGGCGGCGCCGTTTTACTTGCTCATGCCCATGAACACTCAGCCGGCCTTGATGCCCGTCTTCAACCTGGACGAATTACCTGCCGGCGCACCTCCTATACCGGGGGCAGCCGCCGGAGAGTATGAAAAAGCGGCCGCTTGGATCCGTGAATCGAAAAAAATGGTTGTCAAGATCGGTGGCGGTGCCAAAGCGGCCCGACCGGAATTGATCAGGTTACTCGACCTGACCAACGGCGTGGTTGTCCACACACCGATTGCCACCGGTATTGTCCCCTTTAGCAGCCCGCGCAACATGGGAGTGGGTGGTTCAAAAGGTTCCTTGTGCGGTAACTACGCCATGGAAAATGCCGACCTATTGGTTGCGATCGGAACACGCGCAGTCTGCCAATCCGACTGCTCCCGCACCGGCTATCCCGACGTAAAAAGGGTGATCAATATCAATGCCGAGATAGACGACGCCACCCATTATGGGAAGACCTTATCCCTGGTTGGCGATGCCGCCGCCACGTTGAGGCTCCTGAACATGGCGTTGGAGAAATTCCCGCCCCGGATCACTTCTGATCAATGGCTTGCCGACTGCGCTGCTCAAAAATCCATCTGGCAGGCTTTTAAAGCCGAACGCAAGCAGAACCCTGTTTTACTCGATGAATTTTGGAGGAAACCGGTTTTGACCCAGCCGGCTGCCGTAATGGCTGCCGCCGATTGGGTAAAAGAAAACAACGCCTGCCTGTTCTTCGATGCTGGGGATGTCCAAGCCAATGGTTTTCAAGTAGTGGAAGATGAGCATCCCGGTCAGACCTTTACTGAAACCGGCGCCAGTTACATGGGCTTTGCTGTCTCAGCTCTGCTGGCCTCCGCCGTCGCGCCGGATATACCTTACCCCGTTGCCGTCACCGGCGATGGCTCCTTTACCATGTCCCCCCAGGTCTTGATCGATGGCGCCGAATTCGGCGCACACGGCTGCATCTTGCTGCTGGATAACAACCGCATGGCTGCCATCTCCGGTTTGCAAACTGCCCAGTATGGGGTTGACTTCGCCACCCATCATGACCATCCGGTCGATTACCTGGCTTGGGCTGGCAGTATCAAGGGTGTATTCGCGTTGGATGGCGGGAATTCTCCTAAATCTCTTCTGAAAGCCCTGGATGAGGCTAAAACCCATCCTGGACTGAGTTTGATCCATGTCCCTGTTTATTACGGTTCCGATCCTCTAGGCGGGATGGGTGTGTATGGGCGCTGGAATGTGGGTAATTGGGTAACCGAAACCCAGTCACTACGCCATGAGATCGGTTTATAGGAGTTAGGATGACAAGTATTACCGAAGCGCAAGTGCAAGAATTAGAGGAAATGGCACGCAAGATCCGTGTGCAAAGTCTGCGCATGATCCATGGCCGCCAGGCCGGTCATCCGGGGGGATCACTCTCGGCGGCCGAGATAGTAGCGGCGTTATATTTCCGCATCCTGCGTATCGATCCCGCCAACCCGAATTGGCCGGAACGCGATCGTTTCATCCTCAGTAAGGGCCATGCATCCTCTGCATTGTATTCAGCGTTGGCCTTACGCGGCTTCTTCCCGCTTTCGGATCTAGCAGGTTGGGGTAAGTTGGAGTGCGACATTCAAGGTCACCCGGACCGGTTAAAAACACCCGGCGTGGATATGACCAGCGGAATTTTAGGACATGGGATTGCCATCGGAGTGGGGTTGGCTTTAGC
The DNA here is from genome assembly GCA_035560875.1 of Longilinea sp. Classification (GTDB taxonomy): domain Bacteria; phylum Chloroflexota; class Anaerolineae; order Anaerolineales; family Anaerolineaceae; genus DATMYN01. Next base: position 3,052 of record DATMYN010000197.1, read on the forward strand.
CGCCCGGCAGCAAGGGTTGAAATACAGGGTCTATACCCTGCTGGGGGATGGTGAATGCCAGGCAGGGATTGTATGGGAGGGAGCCTCCACGGCAGCCCGCTACCGGTTAGCCAATTTAACCGCCATCGTGGATTTCAACGATGTGCAATTAGACGGGCCGGTGCATGAGATCATGCCCATGGAACCCATGGCTGCCAAATGGCGGGCTTTTGGCTGGCATGTCATTGAGATCAACGGTCACAACATGCGCCAGGTGGTGGATGCCTTGGAGAGTGTCGTTGAATATCATGAAGCTCCGGTTTTGATCCTGGCCCATACCACCAAAGGGAAGGGAGTTTCCTATATGGAAAACCTTTCCCATTGGCACGGCAACCCGCCCAACGACGCCCAATTGGCGCAAGCCCTAACAGAACTTGGGGAGGAGCGATAACCATGGCAGAAATATCGATGCGAGAAGCCTACGGAAAAGCCCTGGCAGCGTACGGAGCCATCAATCCGCGCCTGGTCGTTTTAGATGTGGATACGGCCTGTTCGACCTTATCCAGCCATTTTGCCAGGCAGTTCCCTGATCGGTTCTACAACATAGGTATTGCCGAACCGTGCATGGTCGATGTAGCCGTGGGATTGGCGCTGGGGGGATTGATCCCCTTTGCGAACGCATTTGCCGCTTTGCTGGCGCTGCGGTCGTTGGAAGCCATCCGCACCAATGTGTGTTATGCCCGCACCAACGTAAAAATTGCCGCCAGTTATGCCGGGCTTTCGGATTTCAAAGACGGTGCAACTCATTATGCCGTCACCGATATTGCCAACTTACGTGCCTTACCGGGGATGACCGTCATCGCCCCGGCGGATGGCGCTGAGAGCGCCGATTGGGTGCCCCTGGTAGCAGAATTTGACGGTCCGATCTATTTACGCCTGAACCGCGCCGGAGCCATTCCCGTCCATACGTCTGGTACACCTCTTCAGATCGGTAAAGGCATCCAGCGCAGGGCTGGTTCGGATGTGGTGATCTTCGCCTGTGGGACGATGACCGGACGCAGCTTGAAGGCGGCCGAGGAATTGGCCAAAGTAGCTATCTCTGTCCGTGTGGTTGAGATCCACACCATCAAGCCCTTGGATGTGGAGTTGGTCTGCCAGGCTGCGGCAGAGACCGGTGCGGTGGTAACTGCAGAAGAACACTCCGTTATCGGTGGTCTAGGGAGCGCCGTGGCTGAAGCTTTGGCGGAAAATTACCCCACACCTCTTCAGCGGGTGGGGTTGCGGGATGTATTCGCCCGCACCGCCTTAGATCCAGATTCACTGATGGATGCATACGGAATGGGTACTCTGGATGTGGTGAAAGCTGTCCACGAAGTAATAAAACGTAAGAAATAAAGCAGGAGGACGCATGAAAATAGCCGTGATCAATGAAACATCAGCCGCCGACAGAAATGCGGATATTCTGGCTGCCTTGGAAGGCCGCGGCCATGAGATCATCAATGCCGGTATGACAAAGAACGGCGCCCAACCGGAATTAACATACATTCACACCGGTTTTCTGGCTGCCTTGCTGCTCCATACGCATAAAGTTGACTTTGTGGTCGGGGGCTGCGGTACCGGGCAGGGTTTTCTCAACTCGGTCATGCAGTATCCGGGTGTCTTTTGCGGGCATATCCTAACCCCTTTGGATGCCTGGTTGTTCACCCAGATCAACGGGGGCAACTGTATTTCTCTCATGCTTAACCAGGGGTATGGCTGGGCTAGTAACGTGAATGTACGCATGATCTTCGATGCTTTATTCAGCGTGACTCCGGGGGGCGGATATCCACCCCATCGGGCTGAGTCCCAAGCTGCTTCCCGGGGATTATTAAGCAGCCTTTCCCAATCCACCCATCAACCAATGCCTGCGATCATCCGCAGCCTGCCGGATGAGATCATTCAACAGGCTTTGGGTTACCCGGGTATTTGGGAATTGATTGGATCATCAACTTTGGCAGACCGCGAAACCGCGGCTGTTCTCGAAGAACGTAGAAAGTAACCATCCATTTTTTCGATCGGAGGGATCCATGAGCCAAGTTACTGTTGGGGAGAAACTTTCCAAGAAAACCAAGTTTCTTTACGGAATTGGGGATGTCGGTAATGCACTCATCAATTCAGCAGTGCAGTTCTTTCTGCTCAAGTTCTTCACCGATGGGGCATTGATCCTGCCGGCTTTAGCCGGTAATGCCCTATTGATCGGTAAATTCTGGGATGCGATCAATGACCCTCTGTTTGGATGGATCACAGACCGGACCAATTCACCCTTGGGCAGGCGGCGGGTCTACATGTTGTTCGGCGCTATCCCCCTGGCGATCAGCGTCGCCCTGCTTTGGTTTGTCCCCGAAGGGATGAGCCAGTTGTGGACGTTTGTCTGGATCGCTGGTACTTTCATCTTCTTCGATACCATGTGGACGCTCACCAATGTACCCTATTACGCCTTGACGTCTGAACTGACAGATGACTATGATGAACGTTCTGCTTTGACCGCATACCGCATGGGCTTGGCTGTTCCGGCATATCTGGTCGGGGCTGCCCTTACCCCCATGATCGTCGGTTTCTTTGCCGTTCAGCGCACTGGTTGGGGTTTCATCGGGATCATATACGGCGCCATCTGTGCCCTTGTGCTGTTGATTGCTGCCAGCGGGATCAGAGAACGCAAGAAGGTCAGTGATGTCAAATCTGAAACTCCGCCTCTTAAAGCGTTTGTTGCAACCTTTAAAAACAAGCCTTTTGTCCGTTTATGCCTCACTTATCTCATCGTGAACCTTTCCTTTGCCTTGATCAAAACTCTAATGGCGTATTATCTCGAATACCAGTTGAGCATGAAGGATGAGGTTTCACTGGTCATGGGCTTGATGCTGGTGACCGTTACCGTTTCTTTGTTATTCTGGAAAAAGATCGGCGAAAAATTAGATAAGGGCCCGGCGTATGCCATGGGTATGGCGATTGGGGCGGTTGGGGTGGCGATCACCTTTTTCCTTCCGCATGAGCCAACCTGGGTGATCTATTTGATTGCCGTCATGGCTGGTTTTGGCTTTGGGGCTAACTGGATCTTCCCCTGGGCGATGGTAGCGGATATTGCCGATTATGACCGCTTGAACACGGGCGAATTCCGCAGTGGTATGTACTACGGTGTCTGGGGTTTGGCCACCAAATTCTCCGAAGCCCTGGCGATTGCCATGGTTGGTTGGATATTGACCGGATTTGGCTATGTGGCTAATGTGGAGCAAACCGTCACCTCACTGTTGGGTATCCGCTTGTTCTTCGGCCCAATCCCCGCGGTCGTAATCCTGGCTGCCCTGCCGCTTTTGATCTGGTATCCCATTACCCGCAAAAGCCATGCAAAAGTTCGCGCCGAATTGGATGCTCGCGACCAAAAACCACAATCCTGATCTCTGATTGGGGAGGATGAACTATGACAAAACCGCTAGGTGTCGCCATTGTCGGCTGCGGCCGCATTTCTGACCTGCACATCATGGGATACCGTGATCGTTCGGATGCGAAAGTGATAGCGGTCTGCGATTCCAGAGCAGGCCGGGCAACGCAGCGTGCCAAGGAATGGGGCGTTGAAAAGGCATATACGAATTATGAGCAGGTTCTTTCCGATCCGGATATCCACTTGGTCGAACTGCTTACCCCGCATGACTTGCACTGTCCGATGACCGTGCAGGCTTGCCAGGCTGGGAAGCATGTTTCGGTGCAGAAACCGATGGCGATTTGTGCTTCCGAAGCTGATCAGATGATCGCTGCTGCCCAAAAAGCCGGAGTGGTTTTAAGAGTGTTTGAGAACTTTGTCTACTATGCTCCGGCGATGAAGGCAAAACAGATGATCGATGCGGGCGAGATTGGCGAGCCGCAGATGATCCGCTTGCATGTCAATAACGGCACCGAAAAAACCAGTTGGAAGGTGCCGATGGATGCCTGGCTGTGGCGGATCAATGAGAAGCACTGCGGCGGGGGACCCTTGATCTTCGATCACGGTTACCACATCTTTTCTGTGGCGTATTACCTGATGGGAGCTGTCGAACGGGTTTATGGTTGGATCGATAAATCGCAGGTCTATCCCGGTATCCACACCGATGCACCCGCCACAATCATGTTCCAATTCAAATCACCGCGCCGCTATGGCGTTTTCGATGTGGAATATACACCTAAAATGCATATCGATTCGCTGTATTACGCCGATGACGACCGGATCGAGATCATCGGGGAGAAGGGGATCATCTTCATCAACCGCTACACAGCCAAAACTGTTGATCTGCCTGAGTTGATGATCTTCAAGGATGGCAAGACGACCCCCATCCCGGTGGAGGGTGTGGAGTGGCACGACAGTTTCATCGCAGCTACGCATGACATGCTCGACCAATTGGCCGGTGGGGGGCAGCCGCGCTTGGATGGACCTACCGGAAAAGCCGTGCTGCAATTCTCGATGGCAGCCCATTGCTCTGCCCGCCAAGGGCGCGAAGTACGTCCGGACGACATGATCGATTAAAGTATGGTTTTCCCGTTTTGAGGTAAACTATTCCATAGCAGTTATCTTTCAACACAGAGAGTGAACACTATGGAAGCAAAATCCGGCGCTCAGATCAACACAAAAGCTTTTATCCAGTCGGTGATCATCTTATTGGTTTTGATGATCACCGCTGGTGTTTTAACCCGGGTCCTACCCGCCGGCAGTTACACCCGCAACGAGGTGGACGGCCGGGTAGTTATTGTGCCTGATTCCTATCAGGTTACCGACCACCCCAATTACCCGGTTTGGCGCTGGTTCACGGCCCCGGTTGAAGTGTTAGGCGGGTCGGATGCGTTGATCATCATCACCATCATGGTCTTCATTCTTTTGGTAGCCGGTGCTTTTGCCGTGATGGAGAAAAGCGGCATCCTCACCGCAGCCTTGGCGAGGATTGTGCGGGCTTTTGGCGGCCGAAAATACCTGTTGTTGGTGGTGATCACCGGCTTTTTCATGATGATGGGGGCATTCTTCGGACTATTTGAAGAAGTAGTGCCGTTAGTGCCTTTGATGATCGCTTTGGCTTATTTCTTGGGCTGGGATGCCCTGGTTGGCTTGGGGATGAGCATTTTAGCGACCAATATGGGCTTTTCTGCCGCCCTTACCAATCCCTTTACCATTGGGGTGGCGCAGCGTCTGGCCGGCTTACCCATGTTCTCAGGTTTTCTGTACCGGGTACCCATATTCCTGACCATATTCGCTGTAACCGCCATCTTCCTGGTTCGATACGCAAAAAAGATCGAAAAGAGACCGGAATCCTCATTGGTTTTCGGTGAAGATAAAGTGGTACGCGCCAAATACAGCAACCTGGACCTGGAAAAGATTGCAGCCAACAGTGGTGGTCTTAAAAAGGCTTCAATTTGGTTCGTAGTCTTCATCTTTCTAGTGGTTGCAACCTTATTCACATCCCCCTTTGTCCCGGCAATCTCCGATTATGCCTTGCCGATCGTGGGTATCCTCTTTTTCATTGGTGGGCTTGGAGCAGGTTTATTGACCGATCAGCCTAAGAAAACAGTCTGGAAGGCTTTGCTGGATGGTGTGCTGGGGATCTTGCCGGGGCTTCCCCTGATTATGATGGCAGCCAGCATCAAATTCATCATCACCACCGGCGGGGTGATGGATACGATCCTAAACACGGCTTCGCTGTCCTTATCGCATGCCGCACCCACCTCGGCTGCCTTCCTGATCTACGGGTTGGCGCTATTAATGGAATTATTCATCGGCTCTGCCGGTGCGAAAGCAGTTTTAATGATGCCCATCCTTTTACCTTTAGCTGATCTGGTGGGTGTAACCCGCCAGGTGACGGTATTGGCATATTGCTTTGGGGATGGCTTTTCCAACATGGTCTATCCTACCAGTCCGGTCCTGTTGATTTCCTTAGGATTGGCAGCGGTTAGTTTTGGAAAATGGCTAAAATTTACTTGGAAGATCTGGGCAGTTGTCGTACCGATCACATTGCTTTTCCTATGGTTGGCAGTGGCGATTGGGTACGGCCCGTTCTAGCGCGAAGGGAGAACATATACTATGAAAGCAGTCGTTATCGGTTCCGGTCTTTCCGGCTTGGTCACAGCCGCCTATCTGGCGCAAGCCGGGCATGAGGTGACCGTTTATGAACAGAATAAAAAGATTGGCGGTGCAGCCTCGGAAACCCATAAGGATGGGTACTCTTGGGACAACGGCCCGTTGAATATTGAAGGATTGTACCCGGGTGAATTGGCCGGGACTGTGATCGATGAATTGGGCATCCGTGATTCCATTAATCTGATCCCGGCTGAAAGGGTGATCTCTTTCACGAAATTCACCTTGCACAAGCCGGAGAATTATGGGGGCGAATATTGGCGGCGCGACTTGCTCAAGGAACATTTTCCGAAGGACGCGGCCGGGATTGATGAGTATTACAAGTTGTATGACCGTATGATCTTGCTTTCGACGATCGGCAAGAAGGGCGAAGTCGCTCACGGCTTGGAGAAGATTTGGTGGAACCTGCGCCTGCTTTTGGCTTTTTTGCCGATCAAGAAGATGAAAAATTGGACGGCAAAAGATGTTTTGGATCATTACTTTAGCGATGCCACCCTCAAAGCAGTCTTCAGCGGTATCTTGGCGGATTTTGTTACCAAACCCAGTGAATTCCCCGGACTGGGTATTCCATTTATTAATCTAGAAACCTCTTATGAGTCACGGCTGCCGGTGAAACGCAAGAACGGCGGTGTACAGCCGCGCTACTGCTATGTTGACGGCGGGATCGAAAAGCTTTCTCAAGCTATTGCAGATGCGGTTACTGAAGCTGGAGGGAAGATCGTAACCGGTATGGCGGTCAAGCAGGTGGTTTTGGAAGGAGAAACCGCTACGGGTGTCGTATTGGCCGATGGCACCAATGTGGAAGCGGATGTGGTGGTTGCCAGCGGGGGGGGACGCGAATCGATCATTAAATTGATCGGACGTAAAAAGTTGATGCCCAACTATGTGAACGCCATTGAATCCCAGCAGTTGATGGAATCGATCCTGATGGTACATCTGGGTGTTGAGATGGATACCCACGCCTACCAATCCGATCCGTTGGTTTACTATTACCTTTCCACCGATGTGGAAGGGGCGGTCGACCGCGCCCGTAAGGGTATCTTCCACGAGGGGAAAGACGGCTTTTTGGTCTTTATTCCTTCCTATTTCACACCCAAAATGGCGCCAAAAGGCTGCCAGGCGGTAACTGTGTATACCATTGCACCGGATAAACTCGCCAAGGGTTCCTGGGAAAAAGACGGCGCCCGATTGGCGGAAAAGATGCTGGATGAGGCGGAAAAGATTATCCCCGGCCTGCGCTCTCACACAAAGACGCGCGTGGATCTGACCCCGGTCGATTTCCGCAAGATGACCCACCTGGATAAACACGCCTTTGGCGGTCGCGCTCCCATCATTGGTAAGAACGGCATCCCGATCAAGACTCCCATTGAGGGTTTCTACTTTGTGGGTGCCCAGGGAGAAAGCGGTGGTGGGGTAGGCAGCGTGATTGCCGGTGGGCGGAAGGCAGCCCGAATGATCATGGATATGCATTAATGTCATTGCGAGGAACGAAGTAACGATCGCGAAGCATCGCTTAAGTTTTGTGTCATTGCGAGCGACGAAGTGACGGTCGCGATGTCTCACATCAATCACGTGTCATTGCGAGGAGCCCCGCAGGGGCGACGTGGCAATCTCAGAAACAATGTTGAGATTGCTTCCTCGGTCTATGAACGCCTTCCTCCCAACATAAAAAGGTCCAATCATGTCAACGCAACTCATCATCGTAATCATCTTCATCGCCGTCGTCCTCATTTTTGTGGCAGCCAGCCTGTACTTTTACAACCTGGCCATCTCCACCCACCGTAAACCTTTCCTTGCGGACAACGACGATCTGGTGGATATGGGTGACCAGTGGAAAGAGGATGAGGCCTGGTTTGATGCCCAACCCTGGCAAGAATTGACCCAGGTCTCCTACGATGGGTTGAAGCTGAATGCCTACTTCCTTAAGACTAAGAAACCTACCAAACGCTACGCGGTCTTATGCCACGGCTATACAAGCTGTGCCAAGTGGACGGCCGGGATAGGCCGCCTTTTCCACGATAAGATGGGTTACAACATCCTGATGCCCGATGACCGCGGTCATGGCGGCAGCGAGGGCAGCTATATCGGTTTTGGGTGGCATGACCGGCTGGATATCATCGCTTGGGTTAAACAGTTGATCGCACGGGAAGGGGCGGATATCGAGATCGTGCTGCACGGCATCTCGATGGGCGGGGCAACCGTGTGCATGGTCAGCGGAGAGGAGTTGCCCCCGCAGGTCAAAGCCATTGTTTCCGACTGCGCCTATACCACAGTGCAAGCGGAGGTGTCGTACCAGATCAAACGCATGTATAAATTACCGGCTTTCCCTTTGGTTCACCTGACCAGCCTGGTGTGCCGTTTGCGCGCCGGCTATTCCTTTGAAGAGGCATCCGCGGTCGCCCAGGTAGCCAAGGCAAAAGTGCCCATCCTCTTTATCCACGGCGGCGAAGATACCTTTGTACCCAGTTTTATGGTGCACGAACTCTACAACCACTGCACCAGCCCCAATGATTTGTTCCTGGTCCCAACCGCCGGGCATGGGGCAGCTTATAATGTGGATCCCATGGGGTATGAGCAGAAGATCGAAGAATTTATAGCAAAGCATACATTCATGTAAATGATCTGGACGTACAATAAAGATGGTTTCCTGCGCTTGTCGAAGGAAACCATCTTTATTGTATTCAGAGCGCCCCCTCCTACCTCCCCCAGATGGACGTAAATAATCAAAGTAAAACCAGATTCTCTCACGTCCATCTGGGGGAGAAAGCCGCAGGCCAGAGGCGGCAGGTTTGTTAATTGATGCTTGCTCCACATTGAATACGAATTCCGCCACACCTTGAGCATGTGAGAGAATTAGAC
>DATMYN010000198.1:0-7555 GCA_035560875.1 Longilinea sp.
CATATAATAGGTCCTGATTGGGTAATTTTTCTGGTGACATGGCATCCTACTTTCAATAAACGAAATCCTCTTTATATGGGCAGGTTAATGGATGAAACAATGAACCAAGCCAAATACCAAGAGGTTTACTGTTTGAACATGCGCCGGCGCTTCCAGGTAATATATGGTGCCGCCAATTTTCGGATGTAATACTTCATTACAATTACGGAAAACCACGAGCCGCCGTCGCGATAATGTACCTTCAACATTTCCGGCCAACAACGGTCATCAGCGTTGATAGTCTTGGCATCGGCATGCAAGCGGAATGCCGCCCATTTTTGATCGGGTATATAGGTCACCTTGCTTACCTTAGCCAACCGTACCCAAAGATCATAATCCATGGCGAAGTAAAAAGTTGGATCCAAAGGACCAACCTTTCGCCACAGATCACCACGGAAAAAAGCAGCCTGTTGAGGTACGTGCACATATCCCTGGCGTAAGCGTTTCAGATCAGTCTGTGCAGCCGGAAAGCAGCCGATCACCCGGCTTTCCCCATCCACATAATCCGCGTCGCCGTATACTAATCCGACCTCCGGATGGGAAGAGAAATATTCAATTGCCTTTGCCGCTGCACCGGGATACATCAGATCATCTGAATTCAACCAGGCCAAAACATCACCGGTTGCGCGAGCAAAGCCTTTATTCAGCGCATCAGTTTGTCCGCGGTCCTTTTCGGAAACCCACCAGGTCAATCTATCGGCATATTTTTTAATGATCTCTACACTACCGTCGGTGGAACCGCCATCCACGATGATGTATTCCATCCCGGGAACATTTTGGGATAATACGCTTTGAATGGTTTCCTCAAGATATTTGGCTTGATTATAAGAGGGTGTAACAATCGATAATCTCATTTCATTCCTCACAAACACAACGTCCTACTTCATTGTCGGACGGATCATTTTCGAATAAAGAGCGAATCTGCCTGCAAGATCGTACCGTCTTTAGGGGATGGCAGGGTATCCAAGTCGCCTGCAAACCGAAAGCCATGCGCCTCCATCCACAGTTCGATATCATGGAACAACGGTTGTCCGGCGTATAAAGGTTGGAAGGATGTCTCCATGATCACATAGTGTACTTTCTTCAAAACTTCCAGACCATATTCAAGCACAGTCATTTCATACCCTTGCACATCGATTTTTAGAAGGACAGGGGTTTCTAGCGTCATTTGGGGGAGGAAATCATCCAAGCGTCCCATTGGGACGGTGATCTTATGAGCCTGGGCAGCATAGGGGAACGCCTCCTTATGCAGATCGCCCAAATCCAACACAGAGGATGAGGCCGTGAAATCGTTCTGCCAGAATTCCGTTGTTCCCTGGTGGCCGCCAAGTGCGGTGTTAAACGCCTTAAAACGACCAAGCGGCTCTAGGTTATGCACCAAAGCCTGGAAATTGCCCACCAATGGTTCGAACGAGTATATTTGGGTTTCCGGAAGTATCATGCGCATGGCATAGGCGAAAGAGCCAACAAAACCACCAATATCCACGATCGTGCGGATCCCCTTGGATTTGAACCAGGCTTTGTATGGGATAAGTCGCGGGATCTCATGGATCAACTTACGGTTAGAAAAGACCTGTCCGGTTAGCCTTAACCCATGGCGGGGGAATTGAAATGGGATTGCCAGGTATTCGATACCTTTGATGAGCTTACCTGAAATGGATCCGGCCATATACCTCACTCCTTCGGATGTGTTCCTTGAAACTGCTTTTCACGCTGTTCTAAATAGCGGCGGCGTATGCCGGAAAAACCCAACAAGGCTGCCATGCAATAAGCCATCCGTTTCCATTCGACCAATGCAGATGGCGCATGGTTGATCAAACTTTTCCAATAAAACCTTAGCGCTTCCTTTGGTTTATCCCCGTCAAGCAAATAGCGGGCGTTGAACCGGTACAGTCCGGATAAAACTTTTTTCCTGTTTTTGTCCAATAGGGCCTGTAATCCGGGCTCTTTTTGCATCCAGTCGTAAACAACAAAGGCATCTTCCCCGAAACGCGGGGCTTGGGCCACATTCTTGGCATCAGCATGGTACCTGGCTGCAGACCAAACTTGCGGCACATAAACCATTTCCCCATGCTGAGCCACCCGCAGCCACAATTGAGTATCCAGCATAAAATGATATTTCATGTCCAGGTAACCGGCTTTTTCCAGGGCTACCCGCCTAAGGAACACGGATGGTTGCCCGATGATCTTGAAACACATCAATCCTTCAAGACCCCAATTGCCATACGTCATGCGGTTAAAGATATTCCCCGAGGCATCGATGGCAGCTACATCTCCATATACCAGGGCAGCTTCCTTGTGTTGAGTAAAAACCTCTACAGCCGCCTTTACAGCACCGGGGAAATAATGGTCATCAGAATTGACCCAGGCTACATATTCCCCTTTGGCTCTTGCCAGCCCTTTATTGATTGCTTCGGCTTGACCTTTATCTTTTTCGGAAACCCACCAGGCTAACCGGTTGGCATATTTTTTTATAATTTCCACGCTGCCATCGGTGGAAGCGCCATCAACGACTAAATATTCTATGTTGGGATAATCCTGTTCCAACACAGAACAAAGGGTGGTTTCCAGGAAGGCAGCCTGGTTAAACGAAGGGGTGATAATACTTACCAGGGGTGCCATATTAGAAAAGACTGTCGTAAGGAACCTTAGGAAAAACGGTCAATTTTCCGCCAATGGTGGCATCCAATACCTGACGGCCGTCTTTTTCGTAGGCTTCCCGCGCCATGCGGTAAGCAATCTCCGAGGTTTCAAGATCCGGAAGCTGCCAACGGAAGCCTTTCCCGAAGTAACCGGGAGCGAAATGGTTGGGATCATCCCCTTGGGATACAACAGTTGTATTGGGTTGGCCTTTGGTGGCGAAATTATGATCGACTCCGATCAAAATTACCTTCTCGAAACCCATAAAGAAAGCCACCTGTAAAGCAGCGTACGTTACCGTTGCACCTTCCCATAAACGACCGCGGGCGTCTTTGCTGAATTTAGCCCCGGTATAGGTTGTATATAAGAAATACAGATCATCCGCCGGTTGTAGAACGGTTCGCGAACGCCAGGAAACAAATTTTGGGATAGGTAATGCCTGGATCTCAGCCGCGCACTGTTCAATGACCAGATCATTCACGGATAATAGGAAAGTGGTTTTGAACCCCAACTCGGGGAACATGAGGTATATGCGGTTGAGGCCAAAGGTATACTCATCCTTCAATTTACTGAGGTCCGTATTGCGCAGGCTCGGACCATTACCGATGATGAAACAGCGTTCGCCTCGATATTTATCTTTCAATAATGCCAATCGCGAAACAGTATCCCTCCGCCAGGGATGGAAGGTTGCCGCCGGCCAATCATTAGAGCGCCGGACCGCATTCAATGTATCGGCTGCGAAATGAAGAACCGGCGCCGGTAAGATCCGTTTGAGTGTGTCTTTAACTTTGCTCATTCGGTACTCAGCCTCGCCGTAGCCCCGCCATCAACGGTCATAGCCTGACCGGTCATGAAAGAGGATTGGTTGTTATCTGCTAGGAAGTAGATGCAACTGGCTAATTCTTCCGGTTTACCGATCCGGCCATTTACTGTCTTTCGTGCCAGGTTCTCCAGCCGGTCGTGGATTGTTTCACCGCCTAAATGCCCGCGGCTGAGACCCGAACGCAGCATTTCTGTATCTACTGCACCGGGCAGGATGGCATTAACCCGGATATTATCTTTAGCAAATTCGATCGCCAAGGCGCGCGTTAGGGCTAACAAACCACCTTTACTGGCAGCATACGAAGCGATATTAACCGAGGTTTGCAGAGCATGGACGGAGGAGACATTGACGATGGCAGCCCCTTCGGCTGCCTTCAACATACCATACGCCAGCTTGGTGCCTAAAAATACCGAACGTAGATTGGAAGCCATCACCGCATCCCATTCTTCCACGCTGGTTTCCACTAATGGTTTTGAGATCTGCAGCGCAGCATTATTCACCATCGCATCCAGGTAAGGGCTGAATTTTTGAGCACTGGTAAATATCTTTTCCATATCTTCTGGCTTGGAGATATCAGCCTGAATGAAAAGTCCGCTTTCTGGAAAATTATCTTCAAAGGAGTTGCGGTCAACGCCAATGACTAACCACCCCTGGTTGGAAAAATGGGATACAACAGCTCTTCCAATACCACCAGCCGCACCGGTGATTAAAACAACCCGTTTCCGATTGGTCATAAATAAGCCTCTTGATTAGATTGAACCGCGCATGCTATCCAACGCAGCCGGATTCATACCCAAAGCCATGATCAAATTTCGTAAAGTATTCCAATGGACGTTTTCCCAGGCAGCTGGACTTGAATTGGAATTATGCGTTCCCAGCATAACCTGATCCAGGTTGCGTAATGGCGAGTCTGACGGGAGTGGTTCGAATTCATACACATCCAAAGCCGCGCCCCCCAACTTTTTCGACTGCAAGGCTTCGATCAAGGCCGTTTCCTTCACAATCGGGCCGCGAGCTGTATTGATCAATACTGCTCCCGCTTTGATATTGGCTAGGGTAGATTCATTGATAAGGTGGTGACTGGTCGGATTCAGATCACAATTAACACTGATGAAATCCGCTTGGGCCAACAACTCTTCCAAAGGAAGCATTGAAACATTATTTTCGACGAGAAAATCTGGGGCGATAGGGACAATATCATTTCCGACTATACGCATACCAAAGGGTCTGGCACGCCGGATAACCGCTTTGCCGATATTGCCCAACCCAATCACTCCTAATGTGCACTCGCTCAACGAACGGCCGGGTAATTTAATCCACTCTCCGGACCGAACCGAACGGTCCATCCAAGGCTGCCGCCGGGCGAACGCCAGGATGTAACCCAGCACCGAGTCTGAAACCGGCAACGTAAACGCGTTGGGAGTATTGCACACTTTGATCCCAAGTTCTTCAGCGACCTGGCGGTCGATCGAATCGATCCCGGTTCCCCATTTAGAGATAACCTTCAGACGCGGCAAACAAGCTTCAATTACCTGCCGGTTGTAGCGGTCATCTCCGCAGATGGTACCATCGAAGGTGCCGGCAAATTTTAAAATCTGGTCAGCCTCTAGGCGTTCTTTGACCTCAGGTTGAATGATGGAAAGTTTGTACTGGTCAAAAACCGGTTGGAAACGTGCCCGAAAAGGCAGCATATAGGGTGCAGTTAGTAGGATATCAGCCATAGTGGTATTGTAACCGAAAACTCAGACTTTCTGGCTAAGGCGGTGTTTTAGCAACAGGTCAGTGATGAGAAAATCCAATTCTTCATCAATATCCCATGCTTCATCACGATCAATTTCAAACAAAATCGGACGCTCCCCTAACCGGTTGCGGCGGGCCAGTAACGTTTGCCGGGTGAATAAATAGATGCAAGAATTTTCTTCATAGATTGGAGGCAGATCCTGGGTTTGCAGTAACACATCCGGGTTGTGGTTCACCGGCCGGCCTAAGGCATCCCAAAAGCGGGTCTGTAAACGCGTAACTCCAAAAAGTGAATCGAAAGTCGGATAAGCCCCATCCAGCTTTAGCAGTGCGCTGCGGATCGTCTCTGGTTTCAATAATGGATTGGTACTGTGAGTTTGCAGATAAAGGTCGGCGGATGCTTTGGAAGTGTCATACAGCAGGATCTCATTCATGGGGATGGTATCTGCCCTTAATTCAACCGGTCGTTCCAAGGGGAGCACATCTGGGTAGTTTTTGCGCAACCCTTCCAAAATCTCAGGGCTGTCTGTATCCACTACGATCTGGTCGATTTCCCTCACCTGCTGTAAGGTATCTAAAATATGATGGAACAGCGGTTTACCGGCTAATGGACGGTAATTTTTCCCTGGCACACGTTGGGAATGATGCCGCATTGGGACCAAAGCTACCACTCGTTTGAAATGCTTCATTTGTCCTCCATCTCATGGTATTGGATGGGTTCTATTTGACGGTCCGGTGTATTTACCGGTTGAACCGTACGCGGGTAATAAAAGGCTTGTTTTAATTTCCACGTAAGCGGTCCGGACTGGTGATACCCCAAATACGTGCCCCAGAACTGTGCCCAACGAAAATGATTGATATTATTCCACTCGCGCCCCAGCACACCCTGCTCACGCGCAATTCTTCGATCGTGGGCAACATTGGCAAAGAACAACCGGAATAGGTCCCACCAATGGAAATGCTCTTGCGGATAGATGTGCTTAAAAGCCATGCCTTCACGCCGGTAACGGTTGGCAATACTTTGCCAGGTTTCCGAATGGACATGGATGATCTCAGCCTCGGCTGTGTAGGCGATCCGGTAACCTTGCTCCAACACCCAGCGTCCCCAAGCCATATCCTCTAAAGCCGGTAAGGTCTCATTATAGGGATGCATTTCCCAAATGGAACGCCGGACGGCCGCATTGGCATTATTACAAAAAGGGGTGGTTTGAGTGGCCACACTGTGATCCGGAAACCACTGTGCGAATATTTGATGCTCGGAAAACTGCGATGTTGAATTCCCACGCTGTTTTCCGTAAACCAGTGCGGTGCGTTCCTCCGAAAAAGGTTCGATCAATTTCTCAAGCCAATCCGGATAGACCGGGTAAACATGGGCTGAAGCAATGACAACAATAGGAGCTTTGGTGTGAGCAATTCCCAGATTCAAAGACCGTCCGAAAGAAAAATCTTGCGGTTGGATCTTCACGATCTCTACAGGCAGTCTCCTGGCGATCTCCATGGTCTTATCGGTTGAACCCGAATCAACCAAAATAACTTGAACATCCTTGATCGTCTGCACCCGTATCCCTTCAAGCAGACGGCCAATGTGTTTCTCCTCATTAAAAGCCCGGATGACAATTGAACAAATTGGTTTCATTCACATCTCAACAAAGCCAATGATCAGAATTGCCTGTACAAGTTGGGGGTCTTACATTTCAACTTACCACTCAAATATTGGCGGACGATGTCGTCGTTGTAGAGATTGTAGATCAATCGAAGATGCTGAGGAACAAAATCGCTGGCCAGGAAATTTTTACCGGTCGCTTTTTGTTTTCGGGTTACCCACCCGCCCTTTTCTTCAAAGATCTTGATCAACTGCTGAGCTTCCAAGGCAGATTGAACAACGGTCCGGCAGGCAACATCATGGATGCCATCATCATCGAACAATTCGGGGGTAACCTGGTGGATGATCTCGCCGGCATCCGGTTCGGAGACAATGTAATGAAAAGTACTTCCGGAATAGGTGGGCTCTAAAAAGTAAAAAGGCCAAAACAGGGTTGCTGCCCCGCGGTACCGTGGAGACAGCCCAAGATGAAGGTTAACTGTATGCTCAGGCAGTACATCGGTGATCGGGCTTTTGACCAACCCGCAGCCGAAGATCAACACCAGGTCTGGGTTGATCGAGCGGACAAAATCAGCGCTTTCCTGGGTATTGATCTCGCCGTGTTCAACCTTGTGGATTGGACAATTAGGAAATTTTTGATCGCCGAAATATTTTTTCTCGGCCAATTCCCGGTTGTTGAAATGTTTGATAAAGTTTTCTCTATCGATATC
>DATMYN010000199.1:0-7910 GCA_035560875.1 Longilinea sp.
CCTTCATGCCCGAGCATTACGCCATCCGCTTTGCGGCCCAGCACGACCTGACCGGTTTTACGGCGGCCGAGCTGGCCAAACGGCGCGAGCTGGGTTACCCGCCTTTCAGCCATTTGGTACGGCTGATCTATCACAGCCCCATGCCCGCCCAAGCCGAAGAAGCTGCCAAGAGCATGGCCGAAACCCTGCAAGGCTGGATCCAATCCTCAGGCCATACCCAAACCGAGGTCATCGGTCCGGCGCCCTGCTTCTATGCCCGCCTGAACGGGCAGTACCGCTGGCAGATCATCCTGCGTGGACCCGACCCGGCTCCCATTTTGGCCGGCAAGCCTTTGGGTGATTGGCGCGTGCAGGTGGACCCAGCCAATTTGTTGTAGTAAATAAGCAAGCCAACTTCTTGACGCATTTCACCCCCTTTGGTAATGTTAACCCATGCTTATTGACCCCCTCGAAGCCCTATGGGATGAGATCCTCTCCCGCCAGCCGGAGCGTATTCGGGCGGCTTTTACCGGCTTGCCCCAGGCTGACCGCCAGAACCTGCTGGCTCACCTGGAACGCATGGCCACCGAAAAGGATTGGCTCCCCGAGCAGCGCAGATCCGCCCGGGCGGCGCTGAAAGCCCTGCGCAGCCTGCGGAGCAGCCTATGAGCGCCGCAAAACTGCCTGCCTGGCTCAGTATTCTCCTGGTCTGCTTGCTTTTCCTCGGGCTGCTGGGCGGGTTTACGCTTGGCCTGCACAGCCTGTTGGGTCAAAATCCTCCCGGGGCGGATTTCTTTACCTTTTGGGTAGCCGGACGGGCGCTGTTCACCCAGGGGCAGGATCCCTATTCCGCTGAGGTCACCCTGGCTTCGCAGCAGGGCATCTATGGCCGGGCTGCTTTACCCGAAGAGGATCAGGTTGCCTATGCCTACCCGCCTTACGCCTTGCTCCCGCTCCTGCCGGTGGCGTTTATGCCGTACAGTTGGGCGCAGGCCTTTTGGATGGCCTTCAACATTTTGCTGCTCCTCACGGTCGCCTTTTTCTCGCTGCCCAAAGCGCCGCGCTGGCTGGTGATCAGCTTCTTGTTCTTTTATCCGGTCGCTTTTGGGGTGCTGCTGGGCAATTTCGCCGTTCTCATCGGCGCCATCTTGATCGGTGTCTACTGTTTTGTGATCGATAAAGACAACCCCAAGCCTTGGGTGCTTTTTTTGGCCGGTTTCTTGTTAGCCTGGACAACCGCCAAGCCGCAGTTCATGTGGCTTTTCCTGCTGTTCATCGGTATCTACGTGTTGCGTTATAAACGCTGGTGGCTTGTAGCGGGGGGCGCCGCCGGTATGCTGGTCATGTTGGGTCTGTCCTGGCTCCTGGTGCCCAACTGGTTGAATGAGTGGATCACGCGCATCCAGGAATATGCCGGCTACGTTCAAAGCCAGCCTACCCTCATGAACTTCCTGCTCATCTCAGCCGAGCGCTCCGCCGCCCTGAAAGCGACCATCATCACCGCGGTCGGCTGCTTGATATTCACCTTCTGGTTGATGCGCGCCTGGTGGAAAAAGGAAATCCCATCCCTTCAAGTACTGATCTGGTTTGGTTTCGTGACCTACTTGTTTCACCCGCATGGCATCTCCTATGAACAAATGTGTTTTCTGGCGCCTCTGCTCATCTGGGCCGGTCAGCCGCCGCGTAAAACCATTGCTGCCTATCTGGCTTTTTGGTGGGTTCCCCTCATCATTTCCTGGGTTGCGTTCGTTATCAGTAAATGGGTGTTTAACCCGGCCGATGAATGGCCTTTGATCTATTTTTGCGTTTTTGTCTTGTGGGTTTTTACCCGCCGTACAGAGAAGAAGGAAAAAGAACTGCATGCAGATACGTGAACTGACTGTGATCATGGATGAACTGGTGCGTTCCAAGGGGTGGTATGGACCCAATTCGCCGCGGCCCCAAACCCCGCGCAACCTGGCCATATCCCTCTCTCTTGAGGCATCCGAAGTGTTGGAGCACTTCCAATTCCGCGAGCAGCCTGCCAGTCAGGCGGAATTGGCCGGTGAGTTAGCCGATGTGGCTCTATATTTACTGCAGTTAGCCTCCGTCTCCGGTATCGATCTGGAACGGGCTATAATGGACAAAGTTGAATTAAACCGCCAGCGGGAATGGGATAAACCGACCGCCAATACGATTTCAGCATCCGATTGACTGGAGGGAAAATGAACACAATCCGCCGGACACTTGATACATTTACCTCGCGTATGTACAAAGTAACCGACCAACAGTTGGATATCCCTTGGGCATGGAATGAATATAAAGGGGAAGGCATCCGCTTTGCTTACTTCCGTATCTACGAAGAGCTGCGCAGCGCAGCAGCCCGGGTGTCACGGTCACAATCCATGGTCGAACGCATCTTAGCCCAAAATAACCTGGCCTATTGGGATCTGCGTGCCACCCTCTTGGGATTACCGGATGACCTGCTGGATAAAACCCCGGCGCCTAACGAATGGAGCCCGCGCCAGATCATCAAACATGTGGCTGAGGTGGAATGGGGTTTCTTCGGCTGCCTGCGCTTCTTTTTGGAAAAACCCGAAGAATTCCGCCGGATACCAAAGGAATTCTTCGACGACCATTATGCGAATTATGGGAATTTCCGAACGGATTCATTTTCGGGATCGTTATCCTCGATGCTGGATTTCTTTGAAATTGTCCACTACCAAGTCTTGACGGACCTTGAAACCATGCCGGAAGTTTACCTGGCGGATCGATGTTACTATTGGGAAGAAGAACCCCAATCGATCGAATTCCGCTTGCATCGTTTCCACTCGCACCTGCGCCAGCATACCATCCAAATGGCCAAAACCTTACCGGTGATCGGTTACCAGCCCAACGAGTCGTGCCGGCTGTTGGGAATGATCGATCAGGCGTATGCCGAATTGGAAGGCAAGTACATCGGCTGCCCGCAGTTCTTCCCGGAAGTGAACCTGGAGCCTTATACTGCTGTAAAGGATCTACTGTGAACATTACCATCTTTGGCGGATCCGAGCCTAAGCCGGGTTCCCCCGCTTATCAACAAGCCCAACATCTGGGTGAAATCCTGGCCAAAGCGGGTCATACCGTTATCACCGGCGGGTATATTGGCACTATGGAAGCTGCCAGCCGCGGCGCGGCTGAAGCCGGGGGTCACGTGATCGGAGTAACCTGTGTGGAGATCGAGAACTATCGCAGCATCGGTCCAAATGCATGGGTAAAAGAGGAGTGGCGCTGCCAAACCCTGACCGAACGCTTGGATAAGCTGATCAGCGGCTGTGAAGCCGCCATTGCCCTGCCGGGCGGTCCGGGTACATTGACCGAGATCGGTCTGATGTGGAACCAAATGGTAATCAACACCATCCCGGTCAAGCCCTTGGTGCTGGTGGGGGAGACCTGGGGCAAAACCTTCTCTACCTATTTGACCCTATCCGAAGGGTATTTCTCGAATAGGATAGCATCCATGCTCTCCTTTGCGAAAGATGAAGCCGAAGCCGTCCGAAAGGTTTCAGACCATATGTAGGCTTTGTATAATTCCTCGTTCTTAAATCAAACAGCGGTGGGCAATTAACCCGCCGCTGTGATTTAAAGGGTGCAAAGATCTTATCCGGAATTCCTAGATCTTTTTTACGATCAGCTTCAGTCCTTCCACTTTAACCACTTCAACCGGGGAATTTACCGGTATGGATTCAGCGCCTTCTTCCACTAGCGCCGTCCACTGCTCGCCGGCTACCTGAACATACCCGTTGGGGTTGATCACACTGCGGGCGAAGCCTTGTTTACCGACCAATGATTCGCGTCCCATCCGGATCGGGGTCCGCTGCGCTTTCAAGGCAATACTGACCACCACCGAGAAAGTTGCCGCCAGGAATATCCCGACCCCAACGACCAGGATGATGGAGACATTCGGGAAACCGGGCATATGAACAGAGTTAAATAACACCAACGCTCCGGCGATGAATGCGCCTGTCCCGGCCGCCGTCAGGGCGCCATGCGTTGGCGCCTTTATATCCAATATGAATAGGACAAACGAGACTACGATCAACAACAGCCCAAACCAGTTGACCGGCAGGATGTTCAATCCGTAGACAGCCAACAGCACACACAAGACTCCGATGAAACCGGCTACCCATCCTCCCGGGCTGGATATTTCGATCAGGATGGCTTGCACCCCCAACGCCAGCAGCAGGAAAACGATATTGGGATCGGTTAAGAGCTGCAGGGCTTGTTCCACGATATTGTAGGGCACTTCTTCGACCGCTGCGCCGGTCAACTCAAGGGTCATAGGTTCGCCGTTCACTTGCACGGTCATACCGTCTACCTGGGCTAACAAATCGTCCAGGTCGGCCGCGATCCCATCGATCAAATTGATCTCGAGGGCTTCATCTTCTGTCACGGCCCGGGCTTCGCGGATGGTGGCTTCAGCAGCCTCAACGGCATCAGCCCCGCGGCGAATGGTGAGTGTTCGGGCGGTGGCCGAAAGGATATTGACCACCTTTTCTTCCAGGGTTGTTTCAATATCCTGGCCTTGCGAATCCACCGGAGCTGCCGCGCCCAAGGTGGTGCCGGGCGCCATGAAGGCGAGGTGGCCGGCAAAGGTGATCAAGGTGCCGGCGCTTCCGGCCATTGAACCCAGCGGAGAAACATAGACGATGACCGGCACGCTCGAGTTCAGTATGTCCTGGACCATATCGGTCATCAGGTCTACACTTCCGCCGGGTGTGTTGAGTCGCAGTACGATGGCGGCCGCGTTTTCAGCTTCCGCCTGAACAATCCCGCGCGCCAGATAATTACTCATCACCGGGGTAAGGGGGCCGTCAGCCGTCAGCAAGATTACAAGCGGCTCGGTTGAGTCGGATTGGGCTTGGATGGTACTGGCAGGGATAACGATCCCCAATAAAACCGGGATCAGGATCAATAGGGAGGCAAATCTTCGTATAGTCATTTTTCCTCGTTCAGTCTTCGATACCGGGCAAGGAGGGTTTTAACACACGCGCTTCTGTGATGTGGTTATGATCGTCAACAAAAACGATCATAGGTTGGTGGCTGGTCAGTTCGTCCATCGAGAGCCAGGCATAAGCCATAACGATCACCTTATCCCCTTTGTTCATCAACAGCGCTGCCGCCCCATTCAGTTGAATTTCACCTTCTCCGGGGATGCCTTCGATCACATAGGTTTCCAGGCGGGCGCCGTTGTTCACATCGACAACTTGAACACGTTCCCAGGGTAAGATCCCGACCGCCTGCATAAGCAGCGGATCAATTGTGATCGAACCGATGTAATTGATATCAGCGCCGGTTACGGTAGCGCGGTGGATCTTAGCGATCAATACCTGACGTAACATGAAAAATCTCCACCAATCAGTTTGTGTTTTCATTATATCACCCGGGTGTAAGCCTTATCCCGTTGACATACAACCCGAAGCATGATATTTTGATTGCACGATGAAAACCCCCGAACTTACTCAGACGGAACTGCTGCGCTACTCGCGCCATTTGCTGCTGCCAGAGGTGGGTCTTGAGGGTCAGCAAAAGTTAAAAGCTGCCTCCGTTTTGATCGTTGGGACAGGTGGTTTGGGGTCACCCTTGGCTTTGTATTTAGCCGCCGCCGGGATAGGGCGGTTGGGCTTGGTCGATTATGATGCCGTCGATCGATCGAACTTGCAGCGTCAGATAGTCCATGGGACCCACACCACCGGATGGAAAAAAGTAGATTCTGCCGCAGAACGCCTGCGCGACCTTAATCCGGACATCCATATCGATACCTATGATATGGTTTTTAATTCAGAGAACGCACTGGATCTGGCCGATCCGTACCAGATTTTGGTGGATGGGACGGATAATTTCCCCACCCGTTACCTTCTGAATGATCTGGCGGTCTTGACCGGTAAACCGTATGTCTACGGGTCCATCTTCCGGTTTGAAGGGCAGATCAGTGTGTTCGATGCCCGCCGCGGGCCGTGTTACCGCTGCCTTTTCCCGGCGCCCCCTCCACCGGATAGCGCCCCCTCTTGCGCCGAAGCCGGTGTGTTTGGCGTACTGCCCGGAACGGTGGGTACGATCCAGGCGACCGAGGTGATCAAACTGATCTTGGGTATCGGAAAACCCCTGATTGGCCGCCTGCTCCTGTATGATGCCCTGGAGATGATCCTGCAGGAGATCAAACTGCGCAAGAACCCGGATTGTCCCGTTTGTGGTACTCATCCGGTTATCCATGAATTGATCGACTATGAGGCTTACTGTGGCGTACCGGTCCGTTCAGATGCACACGCAGGTACAACGGAGTGGGATATCTCTCCGGTTGAGCTTAAAACTCAACTGGGAAGCCAACGACCGCCTCTGTTGATCGATGTACGCACGCCGGTGGAACAACAAATAGCTGTTCTTCCGGGCGCGCTGTTGATCCCGCTCGAGGAATTACCCGCCAAGATCGCTGACCTGCCGAAAGGGAAAAGGTTGGTATTATTTTGCCGTCAAGGGGTGCGTTCGGCGCGTGGGGTGCGGATGTTACGGGCAGCCGGATTCGACCTGGCCTTTAACCTGGCCGGGGGAAGCAATGCCTGGTCGCGTGAAGTTGACCCTGCAGTAAACCAGTATTAGCTTAAAGATCAATTGGTGAATACGACCGTACCCTGGCGTTCATCCCAGCGCAGACCGCGCAAGGCTTTGATCTGATCTAAACGACGTTCCAGGTCTTGGGGGGTCAGGTTCAATTCACTGGCTGCATGCCACAACCAGCTTTCCATGGACGGCAGGTTGAACCATTCGCCTAATTCGATCCGTTGCATCAAACGCTTATCGGTTTGATCGAATCCGACCTCATCCACCGTAGCCTTACCGGCTAATATGGTCTCGATTTCATCCCATTCATAACCGGAGCAGCGCATCAGTGAGATGGGACGTTCCGCCAGGGCGTGCAAAACCTCTAAAGAAGGGTTGTCTTGGAAACCGCTGAACGTAGGCGCCAGGAGATCGAGGAATTCATAACAGCCCTGGCGTAATTCTTCAATGATCTCATCCGTTATCCCGGATGTATCGCTGGTGGCTACATTGCCATCATTGTTGCTTAAAAGGTTGAGTAATTCGATCTTTCGGCGCCATGGTTGAACCTTGCCCACATGGATAACACCGTATTGGCTGAGGTCCACCGATTTTAAGGTCATGGCCATGAGCAGAAATGTTTTCGCCGTTACCGAGGTTGGTGATATATCCGCATCCGGGAAACGGAACTCCAGGTGGAAGGGTAAAACACTGCCGTTTTCGGTGAACTCGATATGTTCAAGGTTAAGAAAATTTTGATGTTCCGGTACTACGTGGCTGACCTTGAGCTTTTGTTTGATTTCAGCCATAGTTTCAATACTAGGTGAATGCCAGACCATTTCCAGGTGGCTGTTATGCTGCCGCCGCCGGCAAAGTGCCTGGCGAGTATCACCCCCGCTCATCATGAACTTTAATTCCGGAGAGTACCGCCGGGTTAAATTCCATAGGTTGGCTAATATGATCTCGGGCACCGGTTCAGCGAGCCCTGGGGTGAGCAGATGAAAATGTAACCCGCAGGTAGGGCGGGGGCGTCCTCCGCTCTGCAACAAGATGTCCATGATGGACGAATATTGATGCTGGAGTGAGCGGAAATGCGGCTGCCGACCGATGATGCGGATCTCGATACCGCAGTGTTCCGGAGAGACATCCAATACGCCATTTACCCCCAGTACTTCCAGGCTGCCGGAAGGTTTGAGCGATTCTTTGACTGATTCTTCGAAGGTGGGCCGGTCGGACCCTTTGGGTGGGGCAACTTCTAACTCTGTCCCAATTTTAATAACCCGATATAAAAGGTCTTTCCAATAACTGGCCGCACTGAGCGCCAGGGTATCTTTTCTTCTCAGAATAATTGGGTCTCTCATATGTTTATTTCAAGT
>DATMYN010000200.1:0-4121 GCA_035560875.1 Longilinea sp.
AACAACACCACCATCAGTAGTCAACTCCATATAATCTTCCTGATTGTCAAACTACAAGGAGAAAACTTATGCTTAAGAAACGATCTACTTGGATCATTGGTGGTGCTGCAATCGTTGTTATTGCTGTCGCCCTTATTTGGCTTTTAATTGCCAATTCAGCCCAGTCAGCCAACACTGATGATGCCCCGCTTCAAACCGCTACAGTCCGTCAGGGAAGTCTGACCATCTCATCAAGCGGTGTCGGATCGATAGTTTCTACTTCTTCAGTACCGAATACAAGCCAGATCACACAGTTGATCCAGGCAAACTTATCCGTACTGCAAGCGCAGGTAACATATAATTCAACCCTGTCCAATTACCCCTCCGAGGTTGCCCAAGCCCAGGTGAATTTGCTGGCAGCTCAAGCAGCTGTTGAGGATGCGACCTACGCCCGGGCAGCCATGAATTATTCGCGGTGCAACAATACGACCCGATCGGATTATTGGACAGCCTACAACACGGCTCTTGAACGCTATAACGATAACCCGGTCAATGAAAACCAGGACCTTTTACTGAACGCTGAAGCGAACTGGGATTACTGCAATTCCGCTTGGTCAGATACTGAGATTGCCGAAGCCGATGCCACCCTGGCAGCAGCCCAGGCAACCTATGATGCCCTGCAAGCCCAATATGAGACGATGCTTGCCAGCGGCTCAAGTTCCGACCTGATCGTTGCCGAATCCCAATTAGCCATCGCCTTATCAAACCTGGCTGCCATGGAACCGGAAGCGTTGGTAGAACCTTCCGATCCGACGATGGCTGAAGCCCTTTCCTATATCCAAGATGTCAATAACAGTGGTGGTGTCATTTTACTGGAAGATAATGGCGCCCCCCTTGTTGAGATCTACCTGGATGAGGCTGATCTGACCAATATCGAGGTCGGTGATACGGTCTCCTTGACTTTTGACTCGATCTCCGGGATGACCTATACCGGTACGATCGCCTTTATTTACCCGCAATTATCTTCCGTAAGCGGTGTAATGGTCGCAACAGCTTTGGTGCAAATAGACCCCGCCTCGATCGGCGACACAGCCAATCAGCTATTGGTTGGGATGAGCGCAACCGCTGAGGTCATTCAAGCCCAGGTCGAGAACGCCGTCTTGGTGCCTGTGGAAGCCTTGCGCGAGATCACGGACGGAGTATTTGCTGTGTTCGTGGTGGCTGATGATGGAAGTTTGGTAATGCGGACGGTAGAAGTTGGTATACAAGACCTGATCTACGCCCAAATCACAAGTGGTCTGGAAGCAGGCGAAGTGGTTTCCACCGGTCTTGTGGAGACAGGCGAATGAGTCAACCTATTATTAAAACCATTGACCTGGTAAAGACTTACCAGATGGGCGATATTGTGGTCACAGCCCTCGACCAGGTCAGCGTGGAGATCAAACCCGGAGAATTTGTGGCCATCATGGGCCCTTCCGGGTCCGGAAAAAGCACGCTGATGAATATCCTGGGCTGCCTTGACCGCCCCAACAGCGGGCAGTATATCCTGGCGGGGGATGATGTGAGTACCCTCAACCGCACCGAGTTGGCTCACATCCGCAACCACCGCATTGGGTTCATCTTTCAGTCTTATAACTTGTTGTCACGCGCCAGTGCCCTGCAAAACGTGATGCTTCCGTTACTGTACAACCAAAATGGCCTCAAATCCATTGCTGATTCAGAACGCCAAACCATTGCCATGTCGGCCCTCGAATCGGTCGATCTGGTGGAACGGGCTCACCACCTTCCGAAAGAAATGTCCGGTGGTCAGCAGCAGCGGGTGGCTATTGCGCGGGCGCTGGTCAACGATCCCCTGATCATCCTGGCCGATGAACCGACCGGAAATCTCGACTCCCGCTCCGGGATTGAGATCATGGAAATCCTTTGTGACCTCAACCAGCGCGGCCGGACGATCGTGATGGTAACCCACTCGGCGGAAATTGCCGAATACGCCCAGCGTACGATCTACTTCCGCGACGGACGGATCGAGAAAGACCTTTCCCATAAGGGCAAAACGAAGGAAAAGAAATGAACATCAAGGAAATCTTACACGTCGCCTGGGAAGGTATCGCTTCGAACCGCGTCCGATCTTTCTTGACGATGTTAGGGGTCATCATCGGTGTGGCAGCCGTCATCATCATGGTGGCCATCAGCGCCGGGACCGAGGCAACCATTGCCGACCAGATCGAGACGTTAGGCACCAATTTGCTGTTCGTCACTCCGGGGAATATGTCCTCAGGTGGTACTTCGATCAGCAGCGCCAACCCGGGCGCGTTCCGCTCAGAGAGTAATTCACTGGTGCTGGATGATGCCCTGGCTATTGCCGACCTGACCGGAGTGACCGGTGTAACCTCTGAAAGAGACACCTCGGAAACCGTGAAAAATGGGTCGATCATCCTCGACAGTATCTCGATTGTCGGTACTACCGTGGATTATTTCTCCATCCGCGGTATCGAGCTTGCCGGTGGGCGGTTCTTGACCGACAGCGATATTGATAACAATATCCCGGCCGCCATCCTCGGCTCAAGCCTGGCAACGGACCTCTTCGGTGAGGATGACCCCGTTGGTCAGCAGATCATGATCGGCGATTACCGCTTTACCGTAGTGGGTGTGGCTGAAGAAAAAGGCACTGTTGGCAGCACCGATTATGACAACCGGGTGTATTTACCAATTACAGTTGTGTTCGATAAATTCACCCCCTCCATGTTCGCCCGTATCGCCGGCGATACGATCAGTTCCATCACAGTCCAGGTTGAAAACCCGGATGATATGGATGCGGTCATCCTGCAGATCAAACTGCTGTTGGCCAGCCGGTACGACACAACCGTGGATGAATTACCGTTCACCGTCAATACCCAGCAGGATATTATCGATACCCGTGCGGCTACAACGGCGGCTTTCCGGTCACTGTTAGGCTGGGTGGCGGCTGTGTCATTGGTTGTCGGTGGTATCGGCATTATGAATATCATGCTTGTCAGTGTTACCGAGCGCACCCGTGAAATCGGCATTCGCCAATCCGTCGGCGCCACCCCGCGCGATATCCGCATGCAGTTCCTGGTGGAGGCAGTCCTATTAAGCCTGTCCGGAGGTGTGATCGGGGTGTTGTTTGGGATTGGCGGTTCATGGATCTCCAACATCACGGATACCATGCGGACTGTTGTGAAGCCCGAATCGATCTTATTAGCCTTTACTTCTGCCGCTTTGATCGGTGTTTTCTTCGGGTATTACCCGGCCAAAACAGCCTCTGAGTTGGACCCGATCGAAGCCTTGCGCCATGAGTAAAGTATTCAATAAATAAACGGAGAGAAAATGACTCGTAAGCAGATTTTTTTAGCAGCGATAACCGTAGTCTTGGTAGTAGTCCTGGTAGGCTGCGGTCAATCAACCACAACCACCAGTTCAACCGGTACATCATCAGCCGCAAGCAGCGACACAACGGCTGCCGGTGATACCAATGCCATGTACGCCGATTTGGAATTGGATGAGGTCACCACATTGGCGATCGGTACGATCGGATTGAACGGAACTGAAAACGCAGTAACTGCCGAACAAGCTGATACATTAATTACCTTATGGCAGGCTTACCAAACCATGGCCTATGACGATACGACCGCTCAAACCGAATTGGATGCGCTGGTAAGCGCCATTTCCAGCGCCATGACAAATGCTCAATTGGATGCGATCCATTCGATGGACCTGAGTTCGGAAAATATCCAAACGATCCTCTCAAGCGTCTCCTTTGGCGGGGGCATGGGGCAGCCTAATGCAGAAGGAACCCCGGCGGTCAGCGCCATCGATCCTTCGCAGATGACCGACACCAGCGGTATGCCCAGCGGGGGCGGTCCGGGTGGTACCGGTGGCGGGGGCGGTGTACCAAGCGGAGCTGGCGGCGGTCCGGGTGGCGCTGCACCGAGCGGTGGTATGCCCGGCAGCGATGCAGCGGCGATGGGTGGTGGTGACATGAGTTCTGTGACCGGTGATATGACCGGCAGCTCTACCCTGGACCCATCCGCTCAGGCAACCCAACAGGCCATGATGCAAGCCCAGACCCTCAACACGCGCATCTTTAACATGGTCGTCCAATATTTACAGCAGCTTGCTGG
>DATMYN010000201.1:0-2329 GCA_035560875.1 Longilinea sp.
GGTGAGGATGGATTGGACTTTCTCGAGCAGTTCCTCGCTCACACCACTGGCTTTCATAATGTGCGGTTCTGTGGCCAGGTAATAGGCGATCAGTTTCTTTCCTTCTGCCATGGCGGCTTTAGGGTCTTCATCGCTCAGGCAGCACACCAATAACTCGGGGGTGTCGATATCCTTGATGGTCTTCCCGGCTTTTTTCGCACCCTGTTCGACCAGTCCAATGGCTTTTTTAATGTAATCGACCGAGACGACATAGTTCAGCACAACCCCATCACAGATTTCGCCGGCCATTTCCAGCATTTTGTCGCCGGTGGCGCCGATATAAATGGGGATGTCTCGCGGGGAATGATCGCCGTAGGCGACATCCAGCTTGATGCGGTCAAGGTGCACAAAGCTGCCCTCGTAGGTCACTTCTTCCATGGTAAAGAGCTGGCGGATGACTTCGATATTCTCGCGGATGGCTTGCAAGGGTTTCTCGCGTTTAACCCCCACACGCGTGGCGATCGGTTCCCACCAGGCGCCTAATCCGAGCATCACCCGGCCGCGCCCGTCTTCTCCTTTTCCCCCGCCCAACTCCCACATGGTACTCCAGGTGGCGGCGATCACCGCCGGGTTACGTGTCCAAATCGGCAGTACGCCGGAGCCGATGCGCAGCTTTTTTGAATGGGCTAAAAAGGCGCTCATCATCACAATGCAGTCGCGTGCCAGGCGGGTATCTGCCTGCCAGATCTCGCTAAAGCCGCGCTCTTCAGCGTAATGGACCATATTCAACTCATCACGCATATTATGTTTATCTTGCAGGTAAAGGGCGAATCGTTGTGTCATCTTGTATGCCTTTCCTAGTAATAAAATCTTGTCCAGTTAAGAAGCACTGTTCCAGAGGCGCTGAGCCTGCTCGCTCACATTTTGGCGTGCCTCGATGGAGTTGCCAAAGGTCAAATTTCCATCCTTAACCAAGGTTTTTCCGGCGGTCATGACCATGCGGACATGGGATGCGTTGCGGTATAAAACCAATTGGTCGTATAGGTTCCAGTCTTCAGCCGGGGTGGGGAAATCCGCATCGATCAATTGCAGGTCGGCCTGCCAGCCGGGGGTAATCTGGCCGACTTTTTCGAGGTTCAACACTTGGGCGCCCCCTTCGGTAGCCATGTGCCAGACCAGGTTGGCCGGCATCACGCGCGGGTCACACAAATTGGCTTTATGGATCAGGAATGCCCCGCGCATGACCTCAAAGAAATCATCGATATAGCTGTCAGACCCTAAGCCGATGGTAACGCCGGCGTTAGCCATGGCCGGGATCGGGGCGATCCCACCACCTACTTCGCAATTGGAAAGAGGCATGTGCGAGACATGGATTCCGGAGGTAGCAATGATCTCAATGTCGCTGGAATCAAGCTGGACACACTGCGATAAGAGCATGTTCTTGCCAGCTACACCCATCTGCTGGTAATACTCCAATGGGCGGATGCCGAATTCTTTCACGGCATGGATCGGTTCATAAATGCTTTCACAGCAGTGGGCATGTACCTGCGCCTGGCGTTCAGCTGCCAGGGCAAAAGACTGCTGGATGAAATCTTCCGAACATGAAAAGGTGGTATGGTAGCACAACATACCCGAGATCAATCTGCCCTTCTTCTTACAGTCATCGAAAAAGGCAGTATTTTCCTGCTGGCCTAATTCTCCATTTTCCAAGCTTAGGCGTTGGGTGGCTTCAAAAGAGAGGATGGCGCGCTGCCCATACTGCCTGACGACGGCTGCTTCAGCCTGTAAACAGCCGGGTAGGGCATTGGGCGCTTCCAGGCAATCAAAAAAACTGGTCACACCGCTGCGCAGCATCAACTGGCACTGCCATTCGGCGGCTGCACAGATCATCTCTGTATCCAGCCGGTTTTCAACTTTTGGCCACCAAAAATCTTTCAGGAACGGCCAAAACCCATCCGGTGCGGAATGCAAGGGAATGCCGTGGGCTAGCACCCCATACAGGTGGGTGTGGGTATTGACAAAGCCGGGAGAAAGGACCTGCGAATCGGCTTGAGTGCGTTCAACGTGCGGATAACGTTCCAAAAGCGATTTATTGGGGGCAACCTCGATGATCTTCTCATCCCGGACGAGTACACCCCAATGTTTCTTGGGGGCTTCACGGGCGCTGATGATCAACCATTCCGGCAGAATAATCGTTTCGCTCAAAGCTTCCTCCTGATCCGTGCTTGCATCCATTCTATTTCGTGGTGACGGCGTTGGTTTTTCAATCCGGCAAAACCCTATGAAGGCAGGAATCTGCCTTGGCGTTCATCGCCGCAATACTGACTATCTTTAACGATCACTTTCCCTC
>DATMYN010000202.1:0-2189 GCA_035560875.1 Longilinea sp.
AACCGGAAGAGTACACTTGCATTCTTTGTTGTTGCTTCTGCTACGGTATTGTACGGCAAGTCTTTTAACAATGCAATCTTATCGATGATGTAGGTTATATATTCAGGCTGATTTCGTTTACCACGGAATGGCTGAGGGGTCAGAAAGGGGGCATCCGTTTCCACTACCAGATGATCCAGCGGGAGCGCTCCGATTGTTGTTTGACGTTCCAATGCGTTAGTGTAGGTTACCGGTCCGGTGACACCGATCATAAAGCCAAGATCGAGGATCATTTGAGCTTCCTCGAGATTTCCTTCAAAGGAATGAAAAACACCCGGTAATGACGCCAGTGGGTTTCCGCTTTTGATCAGACCGTTGACCCAATTTAAAACCAACGGGTAGATTTCTTGGAATGCACTCCGACAGTGAATGATGACAGGAAGGTTCACCTTTTCTGCCAATTTCAATTGTGAAACAAAGGCCTCGCGCTGGTCTTGGGGGGTGGCATGCTGGCGGTAAAAATCAAGACCAATCTCGCCAACAGCTTTCACTTTTGGGCTGCCTGCGATAGTTTCCAGATCGCTAACGAAACCCGGCTGCCAAATTTGGGCGTCATTTGGATGCACACCGATGGCGGCAAACAAACCATCCCGGGATTCAGATAATCGGAGAGCCGACCGGCTGGTGTCAAGGTCGGTTGCCGGGATGATCATCCTTGTAACGCCGGCTTTATCGGCTCTCTCAAGCACATCTACCAGATCGTTCGAAAAAGAATCGAAATTTAAGTGGCAGTGTGTATCGATCAATTTTTCCAATTACTCAAGCCCTGCGATGCGCATACCATCCGATAAGATATGTGGCACGGCTTCCTGATGGGTGGTTTCGCAATAAACCCGCATGATCGGTTCTGTACCGGAGAAGCGGATCAATAACCAACCGCCGTCCTCTAAGTTGAATTTAAAACCATCGGTATTGTTCAAGCCAGTGACTTTAAGTCCACCAATGGTTTTCGGATTTGCATTAAGGATGTTGGCTTCACGTGTGGCTCTGTCACCGCTGAAAGCACGATCGATACGGTCGTAATAATGGGCGCCGACAATACTGAATAGGTAGTCGATCAACTCGGAGGGTTTTTTCTTCAAACGGCGCATCATGTCCAGAATATATAAACCGGCTAAAATGCCATCCCGTTCGGGGACATTGTCGCGGAAGGCGTAACCGCCCGATTCCTCACCGCCCAATAATGCATTTGTTTCCATCATTTTTGGAGCTACATACTTGAATCCAACACCGGTTTCGTAAACCGGGACACCATAGATCTTGCCTAATTTTTCAAGCATGCTGGTAGTGGAGAGGGTTTTCACGATCGGGCCGCGTTCTTTTCGGACCTCTAAGAAATATAGGGCTAACAATGCATACACCCGCAGTTGATTAACGAATTGACCATTCTCATCACCCACACCGACCCGGTCGGCATCACCATCCGTGATCAATAACACATCCGCTTTGCGGTCAATGGTGGTCTTAAGCCCGACATTGATGTTTGGGGGAATGGGTTCGGGGCGAAGCATTTCAGGAAATACCGGATTGCGTTCATTATGGATCTCATGGATCTTGATCGTTCCACCGGCTAGTACGCGGGTGAACCATCCGGCGCCGTTACCCCACATACAATCGACCACTACATTCAATCCGGAATTCTTGATCGCTTCAATATCGACCAGTTTTTGGATGTGAGATATATATTCAGGTGCGGGATCAAATTTAACGAGCAAACCTTGTTTTTCAGCCTCGGCTGCCTTGGTTCGCTTTACATTGGCCACATCATCCGGGATCAAGGCTTCGATCCGTTTTAATCCCTGGGGGTCGATCGCACCGCCATGTTCATCACGAACTTTAAAACCATTGTCGGTGGCAGGGTTATGGGACGCGGTAATGTTGATGGCGCCTTGGGCGTTCTTTTTAACAACAGAAAAGGCGATAACCGGTGTCGGGGTTGCGCCATCTGTGAGGTAGACTTTAAATCCATTGCCAACCAGTACTTCAGCCGCGGCCAGGGCGAAGAATTCAGAATCAAATCTTTTGTCGTGACCGATCACAAACCATTCGCCGGCTTTCCCATTTTCCAGCATATAGGAAGCAAAACCTTGTGCGCACCGGCGCACATTATCAAATGTATAATCCTCAGCGATTACACCTCTCCAGCCATC
>DATMYN010000203.1:0-4737 GCA_035560875.1 Longilinea sp.
GGGAGTTTTTCCACCAGCAGGTTGGATTCTATTTTCCCCGAGTCATGTTCATCATTGATGAGGATCTCATCAATCCCGAATTCGTTGGCGGCTTCACAAACCGCGAGCACATCCGAGGTCAAGAACCGGCGCCCGTCGCTCTGCCACATTGTAGAACCATGATGCATGGCGGTGCGGTTGTCCGGACCGATCTGTGAGGCGCCTTCCAGATCGCAAACGACATATAGCTGCTTTTTTACTTTGCCCATGAGTGATCCTCTCTAAAAAGTGCCTGAAAGTTTGTGTATATTAAGAATATTGAGGTGTTACGGTACTTATTATAATATATTCTAAGGTTTTATTCAATATAATTAATCTAGTGCGGCTATTTGTTTAACTTTATTGATATTTACCTTTAACTAATATTGACGCCGGAACTGTAGGCTGAACTGAAAAACGATGCCTTCGACAAGCTCAGGCATCGTTTTTCTTTGGTGCTCCTACGAATAGAAACGGCTCAATATCCGGTCACCTCCTCCACAAGAGCAAATAAAAGGAGGCAGCACTGGATAACAGCGCCAGATAAGGGATGATCTTATGCAGCCATGACACAAAATCCGGCATAGGTTTATCGACGCTGACCAATCCGCCCGTTACGATGGCGGCTACAAAGAATACCACTGCGGCAATAACGGCGGTCAACTCCAACCCGGTCAGCGGAGAAACTTTATTCAGTTGGACGGCCGTGACAATGAGGTAGACCAGGATGCCTAACGAAGCCAGCTTATGCACGGTCAGGAGTAAAACCGAATAGGGTTTACCGGAACGGTTCATGACATAGCCGAGGATAAATATGACCAGGAATAACCCGGCGGTGATCAATACTTTAGACAGATTCGAATTCATCTTTCCTCCAAAATCAATTATTCTTTTGCGGATTTGATCCCATCCCAAAAGATTTGAAAACCCATTTGGATCACTTCATCAGAAGGCAGCGCCTGGGGGGATGTGCGCAGGTAATTCACGCACACCACAATGCCCTGATACAGAAATCCGCCAATGAAATCAACGGGATAGGCTTTAATGCTCCCCTCGCTCAATCCTTTTTGGATCGCCTCGTAATAATAAGCAAAGAAGGCATTCGATTCAGCCACGACCTCGGGGGCGATCATACCCGAGTCGCGCACCTGCTGCACATACTGGTAGGCATGCGGGTTGGCCAGCAGCCACTGCAGCGATGCCTGCCAGATGGCAAAGAATTCCTCCCGGGCGGATAATTCCGGCTTAAGGCGGCTGTTGATCTCGGCGGAGATATCCCGGCCGATGCGCAAGATCAAGGCATGGATGAGATCCTGCTTGGTGGGGAAGTAGAGGAACAACGTGCCGGCTCCGGCGCCGGCTTCTTTGGCGATCTCTGCCGTGGAGGTTTGGCTAACACCCTTGGCGGCGAACAAGCGCAAAGCCGTATTCAGGAACAATTCTCGTTTTTCAGGGATCAGATGACGGACCATAGTTTACCTTCTATACTGAGTGATTACTCAGTCATTATAGAAGGCTTTCCCCCATTTGTCAAGAGGTAAATACTATCTGCCGGGTACTTAGGCGTCGGTGCGTTTGAATACCAGCCGGGCTAACAAAACCCCGCCGATACCGATAAAGATCACCGCCAGATCATAAGCGACCATCGTCCCCATCGTAAGAATGAATGGCCACCCGGCTGCCTCGATCTCACCGGAAGCCAACCCGGTGGCCAGAGCCACCCCCTGCCCGCCAAACAGCAGGCCGATAGCCGCCGCCAAGCCCCAGGTGATCCATTTGATATAGGTGCGTGCCCTGACAGCCGCCCAAATGAGCAGCCCTGACCCCGCAAAGACGGACAGGAATAACTCGGCCGGCATCAGGTAATCTAAGCGGAAAATACCATCGGTTACCAGAGAGACTATCGCGAAAAATAGCGGGGCAAGGATAGGCAGCCAGATCAATACCAACCCGGCAATGACCAGACCTTTGGTTAATCCATTTATCTTGGGCATGGGTATTCCTCCTACCTGTAATACCGGATGAGAATAGGATGGGTACTCTTTTCATCATACCCATTCTCTTAGGTTGATTTCAATAGTATGAAGGATACAATGATCGTTACGGCAGCAACCCCAATTCGCCTAAAATCGACCGGGTTATCTCTGACCGGGCAGCCATTTGCTCGCCCGTCAATTCCGGGCTGGATAGGTTAAGCGCAAAGAAGTACACATTCCCATCCGTCTCGAGGTAACCCACATACCAGCCGATGCCGGTACCATCCGGCATGACCGTTGACCCGGCTTTGGCGTGCAGGATATAGTCCCCGGTTTCTTCCACGATGGTCATATTGCGGACGGTCTCAACCACTTCAACATGAAAAGGCAGGTCGCCGGCGTAGAAGCGGCGCAGGAACTCGATCTGCTGGTCGGCGGAAATGCGCAGATCGCCATCCAGCCAAAAAGAGAGCGGGTTGCGGGCGATATCCATATTGCCGTAACCGACCACATTTACATAGGCTTGCATGGTCTCGGCGCCGATGCGGCGGGCCATTTCTTGATACGCCCACACCACACTGTCGCGCATGGCGGTGGTTAATGTCTGGTCCTGGTTCCATGATTCAATGGGATACACGGTGCCATCCCAAGGGATGACGGTGTTCTCGTCAGCGATCACGCCGGTATCCAGGGCGATCAAGGCATTCAGGATCTTAAACGTGGAAGCCGGTAAAAAACCTTCTGCGCAGCGCTCGGGGTTGTAGCGCATGGTTATGCCGTTATTCAAGTCATAGAACACAAAGGCACCCTCGGCACCCACCGCATCAAAATAGGTCTGCCATTCCGGGTGGAGCTGATTAAACTCATCCACCGCCGGGGTGGATGTGGGGGTGGGAGTGGGTTCTACGGTTTGACCAAAGGTACAACCGGATAAAATGACGATCAAAGCCAATAACGTCAGTGTGATCTTTCGCGGCATGGTATATTCCTTGCTAGGCGGTCTTACCCGTACAGGGTTTCGATCTTCTCAAGACATTCATCATACTTGTCTTTCACCCCGCCATCAAGGTAATAAGAGGCGTCGAAAACCGGGCGGGCCAGGGTGCGGATCTTCACC
Organism: Longilinea sp.; assembly: GCA_035560875.1. Lineage (GTDB taxonomy): Bacteria > Chloroflexota > Anaerolineae > Anaerolineales > Anaerolineaceae > DATMYN01. The sequence continues at coordinate 3,112 of DATMYN010000203.1, forward strand.
CGCTCCAGGAAGCTGTCATCGATAATCCCTTGATAGTGGTCCAGTACATCCTCATAAAAGTCCTTGCTGCAATCATCCCAGAAACAGATGAAATCGGCGGCAGCATCCCCCAGGGTGGTGTCAGCGAAATCGATCACACCGCACAGTTCCTGGCGCTGGGGGTCAAAGAACACATGCTCGGAGAGGTAGAAATCGCCGTGGATGATGACCGGGGTGTACGCCAGGGTAAAGTACTGCTCGAGCACCTCAAGCGACCGGCTGCGGGCTGCCGGCGTAAGCTGTGGGAGGACCGCCTTGCGGTACAGCTCTGCCATTTTCAAGCGCCAGCCGCCCCACTCTTCCAGCAAGCCGATGCCCAACCCAGCCTGGGCAGGGAAGGCATGGATGGCTGAAAGGAATTCGCCAAACTGCAAAGCAGTTCGTTTACGGGCAGCCTGGGTAAGGGTGCCGAAAAGCTGCGGGGTGAATTCAGACCCTGGTATTTTGGGATAGCCGATGAAATCATCATCCGCATAACGGATATCCGGCACCGGCAGCGGGGACACGGCCAGAAAGGGCGGCAGGAACCGGCGTTCGCGCTGCAGCGCCTGGCGGGCATAGGCGTGGCGGGCAAAGCGGAATATCCAGGCGTGGTTGATCTCGATGCCGAAAAAATCTTCGCCGGTAGTATGTAGATAGATATCCTGCACTTCCTCCGGGAAGACCTTTTTTATGCGTTCGATCATGCTTTGAAGATCATCCATACCTCAAGCCTTTTTTACCCTGCCGAAACTCCACGTCAATACACTGGCATACACAGTGTGGTAGTTTTCCCCTTTGGTTAAAATATCCTCTTCCAATTCGCGGTCGATCTCGGCCTCCGCGGCTTGTTCGGATATTCCCATGCCGATCAGGTTGGCTTTCCAGTTGGCGCGCTGCTCGGGGGTTGGCTTTACCTGCCCGTAACCTTCGTCGCAGATAGCTTTGAACAACTGGCGCTTCTCCGGGCTATCCACAGGCGGGATCAAGACGCGCACCGCATCGGAAAGGCGCGCCTGGATATCCACCAATCCCGCGGCGTGCATCAGCATCGGCAGTTTGATGCCGATGTTGTGATCCACGCCGGTACGCTGACGGATGGAGCGGTTGATGGTTTGGAAGAGTTCCAGGGGGGTAGTCTCTTGATGATTGGTTTCAGCGATGTGCAATAACGCCGTATGAGCGTTACGGTTGGCTTCGCAGGCGATCACCCAACCGCCCGGTTTGGTCACGCGCACCATTTCCTGCAACGCTTTTTCTGGGGTGGGGACGTGCATCAAAACGGTGTGAGCCAGGGTCACATCGAAGCTGTCATCCTCAAAAGGTGCAGCGAATATGCTGCCTTCGTGGAAATCCGCCGGCCAGGGCGCATTCGACCAAATGCGGCGGGCTTCTGTGATGAGGGGAGCGGATTCATCCAGCCCGGTGTAGGTGCTGCCGGCTGCCAGGAGGGGCAGGAACTGCAAACCCATCTTACCCGCCCCGCAGCCAAATTCCGCCAACCGGCAAGGTTGATCCAGTCTCCAGACAGACCTTACTAGAAATTCCAGGTAATCAGGGTTGTGCTGCAAAACAAGACATTGACGCAGGTATTCGGCGGCTTCATCC